>NZ_JBLRWX010000085.1:0-16510 GCF_047921035.1 Natronococcus sp. | reverse complement strand
ACCTCAACCAGGAGGGCCACTACGAGATGCTCGACGCCCTGCAGCCCCAGCACATCATCCCCGCCCACCAGGATCTGAAAGGGTTCTCGGGCTACGTCGACCTCGCCGAGAGCGAGGGGTACAAACTGGGCCGGGATCTGCACGTGACCCGCAACGGCAACCTCATCCAGCTTGTCGACTGATATGAACAGTCCCGAGGCACGCGAGGAAGCGGTGCTCGAGGCCGTCCGACAGCGCCGGGAGCTTGTCAACGAGGCGATCCCGGAGGCACTTCCGATCCAGCGACCCGAACGCCTCTACAAGGCCTCGCGGTACCTGCTGGACGCGGGCGGCAAGCGGCTCCGTCCGACGATCCTCCTGACGACCGCGGAGGCGCTCGCCGACGTCGAACCGCTCTCGCAGGGGTACCGGGAGTTCCCGACCCTCGACGGGAGCGCAGGCGACGCGAGCGGCGAGCCGCGAGCGCCGGCGACGATCGACGCGATGGCCGCCGCCGTCAGCGTCGAGGTCATCCAGTCGTTTACCCTGATCCACGACGACATCATGGACGACGACGACCTCCGCCGGGGCGTCCCCGCGGTCCACCGGGAGTACGACCTCGAGACGGCCATCCTGGCAGGAGATACGCTCTATTCGAAGGCGTTCGAGATCATGCTCGAGACCGGCGCCGACCCGGACCGGGCAGTCGACGCCCTCGAGATCCTCGCGACGACGTGTACGAAGATCTGCGAGGGACAGGCGCTGGACGTCGACTTCGAGCAACGTGACGACGTCACGCCCGAGGAGTACCTCGAGATGGTCGAGCAGAAGACGGCCGTCCTCTACGCCGCCTCGGCGTCCCTGCCGGCGATTCTACAGGGTGCCGACGAGGAGACGATCGACGCGCTGTACGGCTACGGCCTCGACATCGGTCGGGCCTTCCAGATCCACGACGACGTGCTCGATCTCACGGTTCCGAGCGAGGAGCTCGGCAAGCAACGCGGCAGCGACCTCGTCGAGAACAAACAGACGCTGATCACGGTCCACGCCCGCGATCAGGGCCTCGAGATCGAGGACCTCATCGACACCGAGGACGTCGAGACCGTCACCGAGAGCGAGATCGACGACGCCGTCGCCGAACTCGAGCGCGTCGGCTCGATCACGTACGCGAACGAACGGGCCCGGGAACTCGTCGATCAGGGGAAAGACCGGCTCGAGGTGCTGCCGGACAACGAGGCCCGCGACCTCCTCTGTGACATCGCGGACTACCTGATCGAACGCGGCTACTGATCGGGCCGTCGGCGGTTTTTCGTTCTCGAGGGCGAGTACCGTCGGGAACGGCCGGGAACCCGACCGTCGGAAGGCGATGTCAGTCGAAACAGAACTCCTCGACGAGGCTGCGACACTCCTCCGGCTCGAGGGGTTTCAGGACGTACGCGTCCGCCTGTGGCGATTCCGACTGCAGCTTCTCGAGCTCCGGTTGCGTGCCCGTCAGCACGACGACCGGGATCTCGCGGAGTTCCGCGTCGGACCTGATCGTCCGAAGTACTTCCTTCCCGCTTTTCTTCGGAAAGTGCCAGTCGAGCAGGACGAGGTCGGGGCGGGGAGCGCTCTCGTACTCGCCGCGTCGCTCGAGGAACTCGATCGCCTCGACGCCGTCGGCGACGACGTGGTAGTTCCCCCGAAGGTCCGCGTTCTCGAACATCTCTCTCGTGAGGCGAACGTCCCCCGGATTGTCCTCTGCCAAAAGTATTTCTCCCACATGCTTCGGTCCACCCATAGTAAACCCACAGGGTGGTGATATATAAATTATGACGCCAGCCATCCGATTCGGCGGAGTTCGGTACACGGACCGGCGGGCGACTCGCTCCGATCGCTCCCGTCCGAACGCCCGTAGCGTGTACTCAGTGGAGAGCGCAGCGCGTCCGAGTCGCGTCCGGTGCGCCCGATAAAACGACGGGACGGCGACGATCACCAAGTGTGTAGGGACGGGCCTTACGCACGTGAGCGGCGGATGGAGCACACATGAACGACCACACTCCCGACGAGCCGGTCGACGTGCTCCTGATCGAGGACAATCCGGGCGACGTCCGCCTCGCACAGGAAGCGTTCCGCGCGACCGAGAGCGAGATCGCGTTCCAGGTCCTCCGCGACGGCGAGGAGGCGGCAGCGTACTTCCGCCAGCCCGAGGACTCGGAGCCCTGCCCCGACCTGGTGTTGCTCGATCTGAACCTCCCGCGGAAGGACGGGCTCGCCGTTCTCGAAGTGCTCGAGGAGGAACTCGATTACCCGCCGCCGCCGGTGCTCGTGCTCTCGAGTTCGAACGCCGAGGAGGACATCGCCGCGAGCTACGCTGCCGACGCGAACGCCTACCTCACGAAGCCCGACGCCATGCCGGAGTTCACCTCGATGGCGGAGGCGATCGAGCGGTTCTGGATCGATACGGCGAAACAGCCGCCAGCGCCGGCCTGACGAGCGAGCGGTGAACCGACGCCTCCGCCCGGCGAGCGGGGGGCGAGCCGACACCGCTGCGGTTTTGAGCGGGCGGCGAATACCCCACGGTAATGGACGACGACTTGCGCGAACGGATCGAACGGGAGGCGGAGAAACACGCGCTGTTGAACGCGGTGAAACACGAGAGCGACGCCGACGTCGGCGCGATCATGGGACCGCTGATGGGCGACAATCCGGCGTTTCGCGAGCACGGCGATCGGATTCCCGGCGTCGTCGGCGGCGTCGTCGGGCGGGTCAACGACCTCGAGTACACCGAAAAGCGCGAGCGACTCGAGGAACTCGCGCCCGAGGAACTCGCCGAGATCGAGGCCGAGGACGAGGGCGACGACCACGACCTACCGGACCTCCCCCGCGCGGAGGAGTACGACGAGGTCCGGATGCGGTGTGCACCGAACCCCAACGGCCCGTGGCACGTCGGCCACGCCCGGATGCCCGCCGTCATCGGCACCTACAAGGAGCGCTACGACGGCTGGTTCTGCGTTCGCTTCGACGACACCGACCCCGAGACGAAGCGACCGGATCTCGAGGCCTACGACGCGATCCTCGAGGATCTCGAGTATCTGGGCTTCGAGCCCGACGCGACGTTCAAGGCGAGCGACCGCCTCGACATCTACTACGACCACGCCCGGAAGCTGATCGACATGGGCGGCGCGTACACGTGTTCGTGCTCGGGCGAGGAGTTCTCCGAACTGAAGAACGACGGGAAGGCTTGCCCGCACCGCGAGAAGGACTCCGAAACAGTGCTCGAGGAGTTCGAGGACATGATCGCGGGCGTCTACAACAGCGGCGAGATGGTCCTCCGCGTGAAGACCGACATCGAGCACAAGAACCCCGCGCTGCGCGACTGGGTCGGCTTCCGGATGATCGACACGCCTCACCCGCGCGAGGAAGCCGAGGAGTACCGCTGCTGGCCGATGCTCGACTTCCAGTCGGCGATCGACGATCACGTTATCGACGTCACCCACATCATCCGCGGCATCGACCTGCAGGACTCGGCGAAACGGCAGGGCTTTCTGTACGACTACTTCGGCTGGGAGTACCCGGAGGTCGTCCACTGGGGTCACGTCCAGATCGACGCCTACGACGTGAAGATGAGCACGTCGACGATCGCCGAACTGATCGACGAGGGGACACTCGACGGCTGGGACGACCCTCGCGCCCCGACGCTGAAAAGTCTCCGTCGCCGGGGGATCCGCGGCGAGGCCATCGTCGACGCGATGGTCGGCCTCGGCACGTCGACCAGCGACGTCGACCTCGCGATGAGTTCGATCTACGCCAACAACCGCGACCTGATCGACGAGGAGACCGACCGTCGGTTCCTCGTCCGCGACGGCGCCGAGATTCCGCTGGGTGGCAGCCCGCCGGCCGAGGCGAACCCGCCGCTGCACCCCAACCACGAGGACCGCGGCGTCCGCGAGATCCCCGCCGGCGACGCCGTCCTGCTCGAGCCCGAGGATCTTCCGCAGCGCGAGGAGCGGATCTGGCTCAAGGGGCTGGGCTGTTTCCAGTACACCCGCGATACGCTCCAGTACACCGGCGAGGACATCGATGTCGTCCGCGAGGGCGACGTCGACGTCGTCCACTGGGTGCCGGCGGCCGAGAGCGTTCCCGTTCGGATGCGAACGATGGACGGCGACGTCTCCGGCCGAGCCGAACCGGGCGTTGCGGCGCTCGAGCCCGACGAGATGGTGCAGTTCGAACGCGTCGGCTTCGCTCGAATCGACGGAACCGACGAGAACGGAACGGTCGCGTACTACGCCCACCCCTGACCGGTCACGGCGACGTCCGACTCCGGCGGCGCGTCCTCGAACGGGTAGCTCGAGGACGCGACCCGCCGACCGGGGAATATTCGATCAGTTCTCTTCGTCCTCGCCGTTCTCGTCGTCGCCGTTTTCGGTATCTTCACCGTTCTCCTCGTCCTCGCCGTTTTCGGTATCCTCACCGTTCTCCTCGTCCATCTCGTCTTCACCGTTCTCTTCCTCTTCTTCGCCGTTCTCTTCCTCGTCCGCCTCGTCCTCACCGTTCCCGTTCGCTTCGATTTCGATCGTACCGCGCATCGTCCCCTCGTGGGGCCGACAGACGTACTCGGCGATATCGTCGCTCGCATCGAACTCGATGAACTGGTCGTCGCCGCCTTCCTCGGATTCCTCGGTCTGATAGTCGTCGACGACCTCGTCGTTCTCGTCGACGAGTTCGATGTTGTGCACCTGGCCGTCGCTTTCCTCCCAGCCGATCTCGTACGATTCGCCGTCCTGGAGGGTGAGCGTCGGGTTTTCTTCGTCGGCGATCTCCTCAGGTTCGATACCGACCCAGCCCGACGTTTGGGCGTCGAACTCGATCGTGGTATCGGGTTCGATCGCCTCGCCGTTTTCGGTGTCCTCGCCGTTCTCTTCGGCCGGGTCCTCGCCGTTCTCTTCGGCCGGGTCCTCGCCGTTCTCTTCGGCCGGGTCCTCGCCGTTTTCTTCCTCGGCCGGGTCCTCGCCGTTACCGTTCCCGCCGTCGGTACATCCGGCGACGAACGCCATCGCGCCGGCAGCGCCGGCGATTTTGAGGACGTTCCGTCGAGTAGCGGTATCTGTCTCTTTCATGCATCGCTCCCTACGAATCCAGCAATGATAAACCACATCCGCGGTAAGATCGAATATCCAAAACCAAATATATAAACACAGCCCTGATTGTTTTCTACATAGAACTTTTACTAGTGTTATGAGAAGATTACTTTGTCCGGAGACACAGCGCTCCCGACACGACCGTTAGTACTCGAGAAGATCGTCCGAACGCTCCGGATCCGGATCCGCAACGACGCCGTCCCGGCGGCCGAGAACGCGGGCGTGGGCTGCACAGACGATCCTGTTCTCGTCCCAGGGGATGTGCAGTTCGACGCAGGCGGGGCGGGTACAGTCGTTCTCCGAACACTCCATACCGAACGCACGGGACGAGCCACCTCAATAGTTCGGCCCTCGATCAGAGGACGAACACCGCGACGAGAAAGCCGAAGAGAATCGCGGTCGTCAGGAGCACCTGCGTCGCCGTCGAGGCGAGGATGCCGACCGTCGCGTAGAACGCCGATCGGGTGCTGCCGTCGACGTCGCCGCCGCGGGCGTACTCGAGCAGGAAGACGGTTCCGAAGAGGCCGACGAGCAGTCCGAGGGGACCGGTGACGATCATCAGGGCGATGCCGACGACGGCGGCGGCGCCCGTCGTCGTCCAGGAGGCGCCGCCGGCCCGCGCGGCGATCGAGCCGCCGAAGAACTCGACGAGCAGGGTGAGCACGCCGAGGGCCGTCAACACGACGAGCGACACCGTCCCGGGTTCGGCGAACCCGGAGTTCCACCAGTACAACAGGAGCCCCGACACCGAGAGCAGTCCGCCGGGGACGAGGGGAACGACCGTTCCGACCACCCCGCCGACCAGCAGGGCGAGCGCCAGGAGCGCGACCACGTCGACCATAGGGAAGACCAGACGCGACGGCGGCAAAGGCGTACCGCCTTCGGAACCGTTAGGGGCGGCGCCGAGAACCGATCGCCATGGACCGAGCGCGCGGAGCGATCGTCGTCGGCGCGTCGTCGGGAATCGGCGAGGCGCTCGCTCGTGAACTCGCCGCCGACGGCTACGAAGTCGGGCTGGCGGCCAGGCGGACGGATCGACTCCGGGAGATCGGCGAGGAGCTTCCGACCCGGTCGTACGTCGCGACGATGGACGTCGCCGACGCCGAGACCGCCCGCGAGCGGTTCGACGCGCTCGCCGACGCGATGGGATCGGTCGACCTCGTCGTCATCAGCGCCGGCACCGCCGACCTGAACCCCGACCTCGAGTGGGACCTCGAGCGGGAGACGATCGACGTCAACGTCCGCGGGTTCGCGGCGATCGCGACCGCCGCGATTTCGTACTTCGAGCAGCGGGGGATCGACGGCCACCTGGTCGGCATCTCGTCGGTCGCGGCCCACTTCGGCAACGGCGGAGTGCCGGCGTACAACGCCTCGAAGGCGTTCGTCACGACCTACCTCGAGGGACTGCGGACGCGAGCGGGCGGACGCGAGACGGACGTAACGGTGACGACCGTCGAACCGGGGTTTGTCGACACCAAACTGGCCTACGGCTCGTTCTGGATGTGCTCGCCCGAGACCGCGGCGAAACAGATCGCTCGAGCGATCCGGAAGGAGCGAACGCACGTCTACGTCACCCGTCGGTGGCGCCTCGTCGCGTGGGCCTTCGATCTCGTGCCGAACGCGATCCTGCGGCGGATTCTCTCCTAGCCTCCTAGGCATCCCCCGGTCAGTCGTCCGCAAACCGCTCCCGAACCTCGAGCGCCGCGTCGGTTCCGTAGCGGTCGACCAGGGGGCAGAGCGCCTCGCCGAGGGCGCGCATGCACTGTCCGGCGGAGGGGTAGTCGAGTCGCTCGGCGACCGTCTCCCAGTCGCGAGCCTGTAGCGCTCGGAGAACCAGCAATCGCTCCTGGCGGGCCGTCAGCTCGACCCTCGGGGGTCCCTCGACGAGGTACCGAACGACGACCTCGCGGAACGGGCCGGGATCGACGTCGAACAGGCCCGGCCCGTAGGCGGCACCCGCGACGACCCGCCACTCGTGGGCGGTCAGCTCGAGCGACGGGGCGGCGCCGATGGGGACACTCCGCAGGACCGCCCGCGCGACGTTGGGCTCGAGGTCGGCGAGGGCGTCAGAACAGAGGGCGGCGAACCGCCGGGCGAACCGCGCGGCGTGGCGGTCGCGCAACTGCTCGCCCGTCTCGCCGGTCGGCGAGAGCATGAGCGCCGAGTACTCCCCGCTGGCGTCGTTTCGCGTCGTCGAGACGTGGACCGTCGCGTAGCCGTTCGTCCGCCAGAACTCGAGCAGGCCGGGGGTCGCCCCGAACCCGGTGCCGAGCCAGTCGACCTCGGATTCGTACTCGTCGCGGATCTCCGCGAGCAGCCGCGAGCCCAGGCCCCGCGAGCGCGCGGCGTGGTGGGTTGCGATCCGCACGACCCGGATCCCGGCGGGCTCGCCCGCCCGTTCGTCCCGTAACTGGCTCGTGAGTACGTCGGGGAGCATGTTCCCGCTGATGCGGCCGCCCTCGTACATCATCGCCCGCTGCTCGGCCGGAAGGTTCCCCTCGCGGGCAAGCAGGGCGACGCTGACGACGTGTCCGTCGTGGACCAGCGCGCGGGCCTCGAGGTTCGGCGCGTCGAGCAACCGCGCGAGGTCGTTGGGTTCGGTGCGGTAGTGGGCGAGCACGAGCAGGCCGAACGCCTCCCGTAAGAGTCTCTCGTCGGCCAGCAGCTCGTCGGGCTCGAGGCACCGATAGCGGACGGTCTCCGTCGCGGCGTCCGCGACGAGCGGTTCGACCGGGGGGCGGGCGTCGAGCAGCAGGGCGCGAAACGCCCAAACCTCGATCGGATCGCCGGCCGCGTACCGGATCGGCTCCGTCAGCGTGCGCTCGGTGACGGCGTGTTCGCTCTCGGCGAGGCGATCCCGAAACCGAACGGAGAACCCTCTCCCAGCCCCCTCGTAGCCGTGGATCGTCGTCGCGAACGCGATCCGGTCGGCCGCCAGCAGCGCCTCGAGGGTCGCGACCGGGAGCGCGGCGGCCTCGTCGACGATGGCGACGTCGGCCGACTCGCACTCCTCGAGCGCCGCGGTCGGCTCGAGGTAGCGGACGCACCCGCCCGCGGTCGTCTCGAGCCGGCGCGGGTCGGCCGTCTCCACCTGTCCGAGGGTCTCGCAACACTCCCGGGCGCGGTCGAACACCTCCCGCGCGTTCCGGAAGTCGGGTGCGGTCACGAGCACGTCCTCGCCGTCGGCGGCGAACGCGCCCGCGGCCAGCCCCGCCGCGCTCGATTTCCCCCGTCCGCGGTCGGCCTCGAGCACGACCGCCGCCGGGGCGTCGAACAGCGATTCGAACGCGGCCACGGCCTCGGCCTGGTCGTCGGTGAGACAGCTCTCGTAGGTCGGGGTCGGAAAGCGGTGGTCCGCGGGCGGCTCCGGTTCCGTGCCCGCGTCCAGCCTCGGTGCGGGACGGGTCAGTCCCTCGTCGACGACCCGGTCCGTCTCGAGGTCGACGATGCCGATTCCACGATGGGCCCGCAGCGTCCCGACGAGCCGACGTCTGAACCGGCCGGTGACGTCCGACAGCGAGAACGGCGGGACCGCGAGGGAGTCGTCGAACGCGTCCCGGCGGTCGGGCCAGGAGTCGAGCGACGGCGTCAACAGGACGAGCAGCCCGCCGCCGTCGACCGTCCCGACGAGCTTGCCCAGCGCGTTGGGCTGGAGCTGGTCGTGGGCGTCGAGGACGACGACGTCCCGCGTCGTGCCGAGCAGTTCGCCGGCGCGGGTCTGGGAGAGCTGTTCACAACGCAGGCGATCCTCGGGTCCGACGAGCGTGGTCCGGGTGATCGCTACCGAAAGCCGGTCGAGGATCGCCTCGAGGCGCTCGTACCCGTGCTCTCGGTCGCCGGCCAGTACCAACAGCCGTCGCTCGTTCGTCCGCACCGCCTCTACCCGGAGCGATCGGGCGAGGTCGACAAGGTCGTCGTCCGCAGCCATACCCTCGAGTCGTCGTCTCGGATGTAAGAGGTCACGGTCTAGCGGTCGCGTTCCGTGTGGTCGATCGGCGCAGTTGGCCACGGCCGATCGACGCGTCTCGAGTTTCGATCCGAAACCGCCGCTACCGCCCGTGCGGACCGATCCCACTCGCCCGGCCGTTTGGACACGCTTTTAAGGGGGGCACCGCTACTGCGTAGTACACCCTACGCGGGGTTGATGATGCTCCTAGCCTCACAGGACTTCCGCCGACCGGACGTCGGCCCGGGACCCAGCCCGGACGGCAGGGGAGCGCGAGCCCGCGCGTAGGAGAGGTGAACAACCAATGTCAGTCTACGTAACCACGGACATCCCAGCCGACCTCGCCGAGGACGCCCTCGAGGCGCTCGAGGTCGCACGAGACACCGGACGTGTAAAGAAAGGAACCAACGAGACCACCAAAGCGATCGAGCGCGGCAACGCCGACCTCGTCTACGTCGCCGAGGACGTCTCCCCCGAGGAGATCGTCATGCACCTGCCCGAACTCGCCGACGAGAAGGGTATCTCCGTCGTCTTCGTCGAGACCCAGGACGACGTCGGCCACGCTGCCGGCCTCGAGGTCGGGAGCGCCGCCGCAGCGATCGTCGACGCCGGCGAGGCGGAAGACGACGTCGAAGAGATCGCCAACAAGGTCGAGGACCTCGACTGAGGTGACCTGAGATGAGCGCTGAAGAGAACGAAAGCGGATCCACGCCCGCCGAGGTCATCGAGGTCGTCGGCAAGACCGGCATGCACGGCGAAGCCATGCAGGTCAAGTGCCGCATCCAGGAGGGCGAAAACCAGGGACGAATCATCACCCGAAACTGCCTCGGGCCGGTCCGCGAAGGAGACGTACTCCAGCTTCGCGAGACCGCCCGCGAGGCGGACTCCATTGGAGGACAATAATGGTCGAGAAACGAACCTGCGACTACACGGGCGAGGAGATCGAGCCCGGAACGGGCATCATGTACGTCCAGAACGACGGTACCGTGCTCCACTTCGCCAGCGCGAAGGCGGAGAAAAACTACAAGCTCGGCCGTGAGCCCCGCGACCTCGAGTGGACCGAGGCCGGCCGCGCCGGCAAGGGTCCCGCCGAGGCTGACACGCCCGCCGACGAGGAGGCCGACCAGGACGAAACCGTCGAGGCCGAGACCGACGTCGACGAGGACGACGAGGACGCCCCCGCGGGCGACGAGGCGGTCGACGAGACCGAGGATCTCGAGGAGAGTGAGGCCTGATGAGTGAGGCCGAGCGCACCTTCGTGATGATCAAGCCCGACGCGTTCGCGCGCGGGCTGGTCGGCGAGGTCGTCTCCCGACTCGAGGACCGCGGGCTCAAACTCGTCGGTATCAAGATCGAGAACATGCCCCGCGAGCGGGCCGAGGAACACTACGGCGAACACGAGGACAAGCCGTTTTACGACGACCTCGTCGACTTTATCACCTCCGGCCCGGTCGTCCCGATGGTCTGGGAGGGCCAGGACGCGACCCGTCAGGTCCGCCAGATGATCGGCGAGACCGACCCGCTCGAGGCCGAGCCCGGAACGATCCGGGGCGACTACGCGCTCGACCTCGGTCGGAACGTCGTCCATGCGGCCGACCACGAGGACGAGGGCGCCAACGAGCGAGAGATCTCGCTGCACTTCGACGACGACGAACTGATCGACTACGATCAGCACGACGCCGGCTGGCTCTACGAGTAGCGACCCGGCGACGCCGAGCCGTTACCGACGCTTTCGACCGTATTTTTCTGCTTAGCAATCTACATTAAATTAGATGAGTCGGTAGCTTACATAGACGGAACATCTAATGTATCGGCTGTAGTAGACGAGCACGGTGGTTTCGAATGGTAACTCACGGTAGGTGGTTCGCGAATGCGTAAACGAGAACAGGACTCGAGGTCGATCGCGAGCGCGGAGGCTCCCTCCCTGGATCTGATCTTCGATCTCCTCTCGAACCGGCGGCGGCGGTACGTCCTGTACTGTCTCTCCGAGCGGGCCGACGGGGTCGCCGCCGTCGACGAACTCGTCGACGCGGTCGTTCGACTCGAGACCGAGGTCGGGGAGGGCGGTCGGGAGCTTGAGGAACACCGCAAAACAGTCCGGACGGAGCTCCGACACTCCCATCTCCCCAAGCTCGACGACACCAGTCTGCTCGAACACGACCAGCGCAGCGACACCGTTCGCTACTGGAACCAGCCCTCCCTCGAGGAGTGGCTCGAGCATGCCAAACACAAGGAACTGTAGCCGGACGCCCTTCTTTGCGGTCAGTAGCGCTCGGAATCAGGGCCGTAGCGTTCGCCACCGAGCGCCGCCTGTGGAATGATAGCATTCCCATCCTCAAAGCTTAACAGGCGAGCTATCGATACGGATCATAGAGGTGTCCTTATGACTGATCACGAACTTCCAGAACTTCCGTACGACTACGACGCGCTCGAACCGGCAATCTCCGAACAGGTCGTCACCTGGCATCACGACACGCACCACCAGGGGTACGTCGACGGCCTGAACAGCGCCGAGCAGACTCTCGAGGAGAACCGCGAGAGCGGCGACTTCGGCTCGTCCGGGGCCGCGATGGAGAACGTCACCCACAACGGCAGTGGACACTACCTCCACACGCTGTTCTGGGAGAACATGTCCCCCGACGGCGGCGGCGAACCCGAGGGCGACCTCGCCGACCGTATCGAGGAGGACTTCGGCTCCTACGAGGCCTGGAAGGGCGAGTTCGAGGCCGCCGCGAGCGGCGCTGGTGGCTGGGCACTGCTCGTCTACGACCCGGTCGCGAAGCAGCTTCGTAACCTCAAGGTCGACCGCCACGACCTCCACGCGCTGTGGGGTGCCCACCCCATCCTCGCCTGTGACGTCTGGGAGCACTCGTACTACTACGACTACGGCCCGGACCGCGGCGAGTTCATCGACGGCTTCTTCGACGTCGTCAACTGGGACAAGGCCGCAGAAGAGTACGAGAAGTGCCTCGACCACTTCGAGTAAGCGACGACCTGGCAACCCACGTATTTTTATCGCACTCGTCCGCTCAGCGACAGCGATAGCGCCGCGGGCCGCGAGACGACCGTCGACGGAAGCGAGCACGCTCGAGCCGTTGCCGACGTCGAGACCGGTGCGGTCTTGTGGCGCCGCGCCGATAGCAACGTCCATGCCAGTTTCGAAAGACGAGTTCGACGAGCTCCCGCCCTGTGACTTCTACACGCCCGCGGAGCTGCTCGAGGACGATCAGATGTACACCGTCTACGAGATCGCGCGCCTGCTCCAGGGGCTCGAGCCCGACGCGGATATCGACCGCGAGACCGAGGATATCCTGCTCGACTGGGCGATCCCGTGGGTGATGGTAAACGCCGACGACCTCGTCGTCGCCGAACCGCGGGACGAGGACGAGCCCGGATTCTACGGCCTGAAGGACGAATGATCCTCCTCGTGGTCGGCAGCGACCGCGTCGACGCCGGCAAGACGACGTTCTCGACCGGGCTGCTCGAGCGAACCGGTGCGATCGGCGCCAAGCCCCGGGCCGGCAACGACTACTGGTTCGACCACGACGACTGCCGGCGCGCGCTCGCGGAGGGGCAGCTGTACGGCAAGGACGCCGCGCGGCTCGCGACCGCGGAGACGCGAGGACGCGAGCCGGAACGGCTCAACCCCGTTCACCGACTGTGGCGGCCCAGTCCCGGCCCCGGTACCGGACTGCTCGGGCAAACCGACCGGGAGTTCGTCGTCGACCGAATCGGCGCTCCGGGCGAGGCCGGCGAGCCGACGTACGTGCGCAACGCCACCGTCGACGTTCCCGACCCCGTCGCCTCGGCGCTGCCCCTCGAGGAGGCGATCCCCGTCGAATCGATCGAGGAACTCAACGAAGTCACGGCCGAGCGGTACGTGCCCGCCTTCGAATCGCTGGCGACGGACCTCGAGGCGACCGACGTCGCCGTCGTCGAATCCTACAGCGATATCGCTCGACCCCTAACCAGTCTCGATCCCGCGGCGATCGCCGCGGTCGCGGTCGTCGAGCCGGGACGGGTCCGGATCTACCCGGGCGATCGGTACTGCCGGGCCTGCGAGGTCGCCAGCTCGAGTCCGAGCGACGGGAGCCTCGAGAAGCGGGTGCCGACGGTCCTCGACTACCTCGACCCCCTCGAGCGGGTTCGGCTGCCGCCGCTTACGGGCGAGGAACGCGAGGAGCCGGAACGGGTCGCCGCGGCCTACGCCGACGCCTACGACGCCCTGCTCGAGGCCGCCGGTCGCGTCTAGGCCTGCCGGGCCATCCGCGAGGAGAGTTCGACGTGGTCGTAGGGGTTCGTCGTCACGCTCGGCCCGTGGCCAGTGTGCATCTCCTCGAGTTCCGGCGGGAGTCGCTCGAGCAGGCGATCGATGCTCTCGATCAGCGTCTCCCGGTCGCCCTCCTCGAGGTCGGTGCGGCCGAAGCTGCCGTTCTGGAAGACGAGATCGCCCGCGAAGAGGATCCCCGCATCCACCGAGTAGAAACAGAGGTGGTCGTCCTTGTGGCCGGGCGTGTGGACGGCGACGTAGTCGTGGTCGCCCAGTCGCACGGTCTCCCCGTCGGCGATCCCGTGGTCGACGCCCTCGATCGACGGGTCGTACCCCCACGCCTCGACGTCGAACGCCGATTTGACCGCCTCGAGGTTCCCGACGTGGTCGGGGTGGGTGTGGGTGAGCACGACCGCATCGAGGTCGTCGACTTGGGACTCGAGGCGGTCGACGACGTCGAAGTTCGCACCGGGGTCGATCAGTACCGTCCGGTCGCCGGTGACGAGGTAGACGTTGCTGGTAAAGGCCTGCACGCCCTGTGCGAGGTTCGTGACCATGGGAAGCGATACAGTAGCGGGGGGTTTGTGCGTGTCGGCCTCGGAATTTCGTCCCCCTGAACGGCGATCAGCGACCGAACGCGATATTCACAAGCATTTTTAGCTCCGGCACGTAGTAGAGGACGAATGACTCGGTCGGTCCCCGTCGGGGTCGGTATCCTCGTCATTGTTGTCGTGCTCGCTGGCTTCAGCCTCCCGATAGCGATGGCCGGCGCCGTCGACGGCACCCAGCAGTCGCTCGCGGACCGCGAGACCGCGATGGCGAACCAACAGGCAGTCGACGACTTCGACTCCCAGGACTTCGACAGTACGACGTTCGAGATCACCGTCCACGAGAACGGAAGCGCGACCTGGACGTTCCGCCACGAGCAGCGCCTCGAGGACGACGAGGAGGAGATGAACTTCGGCGCGTTCGCCGAGGAGTTCGAGGAGGACGAAACCGGGCTCTACGATCGGTTCACCGACCAGGCCGAGGCGCTGACCGACACCGGCGAGGAGACGACCGACCGCGAGATGGAGGCGACCGCCTTCAACCGCTCGGCGACGACCGAGTACCGTCCCGGCGCGATGGGAGTCATCGAGATGACGTTCGTCTGGGAGGGGTTCGCCGACGTCGAGGACGACCGCATCGTCGTCGGGGACGTGTTCCAGAACATGTACCTCGGCTCCGACCAGTCGCTCGTCATCCTGCCCGGCGACGACCTCGTGTTCACCGACGCCGAACCCGAGGGCGAGTACACCGCCAGTACGATGGAGAACGCCAGTTCGATGACCTGGAGCGGCGAACGGGAGTTCCTCGAGGGCCATCCCCGCACCGTGCTCCAGGACGCCGACGACGTCGGCAGTGACAGTACCGCGGGAACGACCGGCGGCTCGGGTCAGGGAACGTTGCTCTCGTGGCCGGTGATGCTCGGAACCGTCGCGGTCGTGTTCGGCGCCGTCGTCGCCGCCGCGTGGTATCGGACCCGCCGGGACGGGTCAGTCGCGGACGATTCCCCGTCCGAGGTCGCCGAACCGGCCGGTCCTCGAGCGGAGTCGGCGGCGATGGGCGCGGAGGCGGAGAAGCGGGACGAATCGGGGACGCTCACCGAAGAGGAACTCCTGACCGACGAGGACCGGGTGATCAAGCTCATCCGGGAGAACGGCGGTCGGATGAAGCAGGTCAACATCGTCGAGGAAACCGGCTGGTCGAAGTCCAAGGTCAGCATGCTCCTCTCGGAGATGGAACGCGAGGGCGACATCAGCAAGCTTCGGGTCGGCCGCGAGAACATCATCAGTCTCGAAGGGTTCGAGCCCGAGGCGGCGAAGTCGCCGTTCGACGAGTAGGGGCGTATTCGGCACCGAGGCCCGTGTTACGACGCGCCAGAGCCGAATCGAAACGGAACGCTTAAACATTACACGGCGTTACGAAAGAGTGCAGGCAGAAGCCGACCGCGCTCCGATGGTGTAGTCCGGCCAATCATATTGCCCTCTCACGGCAATGACCAGGGTTCGAATCCCTGTCGGAGCACTTCTACGGCGACCCACTCGACGAGCACCGCGAAGCGCGTGCGAGTCACATCGTGAGCCGCGAACTCGATCACGGGATTCGAAGTAGATTGATGCGGATTCAGAGTTGTTCGAAAAGAGAGCGAGCGCGTTGCACGTAGCTATTTTCGGTCCAACTACGGGCCGCGCTGATATCGTCGAGAAGCGTCAGCGCGTCACCTGAAGATAGTTGATCGGTCCGAACGAAGATCGAGAGGAGCGTTGGAGTCGTGACGAGGCGCGTATTTGCGAGGGAAGCGTGGATAAGTCCGAGTTGGTTGAACTCATCGCAGAGGAACAACGATGCATCGGACTCATTAGCGAGCGTAACAGCGGCATTTTCGCCGTCGTCGAGTGGGAACGTCGAATCGAGGTCAACGGTCTCTGTGGTGAGCGCATCGCGTCGGTCAAGAACGACTGTTGCGGCCTGACCGTGATTGTCGTTATACGAAGCGATATCCCGGAGTTCTTCAAGAACTTCCGGTGGAACGATTACGTCGTAAGTGGTGAGGAACACCGAGAGGGGGTCGAGGGAAGACCCAGCGACGACACCGAGACTGACGAGTGCTGAGGAGTCTGCAACTGCTGTAGACATCTACAACTCGGCGGCTTCCTCGACGAAGTCTTCGTCGAGTTGCTGTTTGAGCACCCGGAAGTTGGCCGCCTTTTCAGCGCCGACGAGAGATTTGAGCTGGTCGAAGGTAATTTCCCCGTCGTAGTACGCGGCTGCAATCTCTTGAACGAGTGCGTCGTCGTGTGTGGCGTCCTGAAGGTACTCACGAAGTGCAGTGACGAGAATGTCCGTTCGGTCCTCGCCGAGAACATCTGCGAGCGCGTCAGTCCGGTCGATAAGCCGGTGGGGCGCACGAAACTGGACTCGTTTTTTCTCACTACCCATTATGTGTACAATGTGAGTGTGTCTACTTAGCTGTTGTCGTGTGTACACTGTGAGCTGCGGAGTCGAAAACCGCAGTACGTGACTGGGTTTGATTCCCTGAAATCGGAGGACTAATGCGAACATCCCCGTCGGAGCACTCCTTCCTACCGCCGTTTCACCACGCGGTAGCGGGGAGGCCCCGGCCTCAACGAGAGAGCGAAGCAAACGAGT
>NZ_JBLRWX010000084.1:0-16538 GCF_047921035.1 Natronococcus sp. | reverse complement strand
ATCCCCCGCCCGCCGCGAGCGAGTGCGGGCCGACGACGCCGTGAACGAGCGTGACGTCGGCGCCCCGTACCGCACAGGCCCTGGCGACGGCCCGACCCATCTTCCCCGACGAGCGGTTCGTCAGCACGCGAACCGGGTCGATCGCCTCGCTGGTCGCGCCGCTGGTGACGACGACGTGTCGGCCCTCGAGCGGGCGCTCGCCGGCCGTGCGGGCGACGCTCGCGACGATCGCCGTCTCGCCCGCGATCTTGGCCTTCCCCTCCTCGATCCGGGGGTCGACGAACTCGACGCCCCAGCTTTCGACCGTTTCGATCGCCTCGAGCACGCCGGGGTGGTCGTACATCGGCTCGTGCATCGCGGGGGCGATCACGACGGGCGTATCGGCACCGAGCGCCGTCGTCGCACACGTCGTCACGGGTGTGTCGTCGACCGCGCCCGCGATCTTGCCGACGGTGTTGGCCGTCGCGGGCGCGACCAGGAACACGTCGGCCCAGCCCTCGTACCCGCAGAGTTCGACGTGTTCGACGCCCCCCGTGATCTCGGTGACGACGTCGTTCTCGGTCGCGAACTCGACGGCCCAGGGGTGGACGATCCCCCGCGAGCTGTCGGTCATCACCCCTCGCACCGCTGCGCCGTGGCGTCGCAGCTCGTGGGCCAGCTCGACCGTCTTCACGGCCGCGATCGACCCCGTCACTCCGAGCGCGACGTTGACTCCCTCGAGCATTCGTCCCCTACTCTCGCTCGGGACGTGTTAAGCGTAGCGAGGGCGGCTACGAGTCGATTCGTTCTCGTCCGTGCTCCGAGAGGGGGTTCGCGACCTCACTGGTCACGTACTCGTGGCGCTTGCCCCGCAGGCGCATCGCGGTCAGGGCCTTGTGGGGCGTCGACGCCGCGAACAGCGCCCGCTCGTCGCGCTCGAGGCGTTCCGCGGGAACCGTCCCCTCGGCTCGGACCTCCGCGAACGCGCGCTCGCAGCGATCCGCAATGCGTTCCCAGCAGACCCGCTCGTCGACCGGGAACTCGTCGGCGACCGTCGCGACGAGTTCGGCGAGGTGGTTCTGGAACAGCGCGTAGTACAGTTTCCGGTAGCAGTCCGCGGCGTCGTCGGCCTCGAGGTCCGAATCGGGGTAGGGCTCGAGCGAGAGGCCGCGTTCGGCGAGCCGATCCCTGTGGACGCGGATCCCGCCCAGATCGCGAACCAGCGTCGCGACCGGCTCGGCGTCCGCGAAGACGAGCAGGCTGTTCTGGAGGTGGCTCTCGAGGGCGACCCCGTACTCGCTCAGCAGGGCCAGCTGCTCGGGGACGACGACGTCGGCGTAGCGCTCGAGGAAGGCGAGCGCCGCCTCGCCGGTCGTCGACGCCCCCGTTCGATCGCCGTATCGCTCGATCACCCCGCAGACGAGCGGCCGCCCGGTCGTCGGGGCGTCGGCGACGAGGCTCGAGGCGACCACCGGCGTCGCACCCTCGGGAACGAGCGGGTGCTCGGCCGGGTTCTCCCGCAACAGCCCCGAGAGGTGTCGGGCGTCGTCGAACGCCTCGCCCTCGAGGTGGGGACCGCCCGGCGGGTAGTAACAGGTTGCGGCCGGCTCGGCGAGCAGTCCCAGTCGATCGAGGTCCTCCCGGCGCTCGATCGCCCGGACGACGTCGGTCACCTGCGGGCCGTTCGAGACGGCGTGGGGCGACAGCGTGCGCACGACGTTGGTCGTCTGGACCGGAATCGCGAGCTTGAGATGCGGGAGCGGTCCGCTGGCGGTCCGGTCAGTATCGTAGGGAACGACCGTTCGGAGGTTGAGCTGTGGCGTCGCCGGGCTCGTGTAGTCGGCGATCGGCACGACCCGTCCGTCCTCGATCCCGTCGGCGTACCGTTCGGGAATCGTTCGGTGGTACTGCAGCGGGTGGACGGGGACGACGGCGTACTCCTCGCTCGCACGACCCGCGGGGATCGCCCGCTCGAGCGCTCCCTCGAGGCCCCCGAACGTCTCGTACAGCCGGTCGGCCAGCCGACCGCAGCCGTCTTCGGCCGCCTCCGCGCGGGTTTCGAGGGCATACTCCCGATCGACGGCGACGAACCGGAGGTCGATCCGGTCGGCGAACTCGGGTGCGTACGCGAGGCCGTCGGCGGCGTTCATCCCCCGACGGATCTTTCCGGAGGGGTGAAACGGATGGCCGTCGGTGACGATCCGTTCGAAGGCGGTCGCGGCGTCGGCGCTCGGGACGCCCGTCGCGACGGCCTCGAGGGGCGACTCGCTCGCGGCGACGGCCGTCTCGACGTCTCGCGCGTGGACGGGCCTCGCCAGCCGCGCTAACGCGAGATTGGCGACGCTCTCGGCTACCTCGAGGCGGATCCGCTCGGCTTGCTCGCCGTCGCTGAACGCGCCCTCGCGCTCGAGGAGCGGCACGAGGTCGACCGGGTGCTCGAGCCCTCGACTCGCGCCGTCGCGTCCCGCCGCGGTCTCGGGTGACCACCGATAGATCGGGTCGGAAAAGCGAAAGCGGTCGTAGCCGTGTCTCGCCGCGACCGGTGCCACCAGCACCGTCTCGGAGGCCGGAAACGGCAGTAGCGCGAGCCGACGACAGCGCTCGGGAAGCGGGTCGACGAGCGACCGGAGTTCGTCGGCCCCGAGGCCCTCGAGCGGAGCCGGCTCGTCCGGAACGGCGGGCTCGCCCGGATCGACGAACCGAGCGTCGGGAAGGCCCACCGGTCGGCCGCGAAGCAGTCCTCGGACGAAGCGCCGGCGGATCTCCCGGCGGGCGCCGGGAAGCGCCTCGAGGTACGCCGCCTCGGCCGGCGTTTCCAGACCGTTCGTCCGCGCGTAGCGGGTGGCGGCGCCGAGGCTCTCCCGCTCGGCGCTCGTTCGGAGCCGAACCGACTCGCCGTCGAACCGGTCGCTCATCGCCGCCTCGCCGGAACGACCGTCGTCGAGTCGATAGCAGCGGTCGGAACGGGAGCGGTTGTCGAACCCGGTCTCGGACGAGTTCGTCTCATTCCCGGTCACGCTCGACGCTCGGGTGCATCGTCGGTCGCTCCTCGAGCGGTTCCGAGAGCGCCTCGACCATCGTTTCGCGGGCCCGTTCGTCCCGCCGTCGGCGTTCCTCGTCGTCGATCTCCTCGCAGCCGGGCGGCACCTCGCGGCCGCGCCCGGTGAAGTAGCCCTCCGGGACGACCCAGTCCTGGTAGAAGTTGACGTCGGCGTCGTGGATCACCGCGAAGCCGACCTTGGCGCCGTGGCCGGCCGCGACGATCGCTTGGTGGGGCTCGTCGGCGATCCGGCCCGCGGCGTAGACGCCGTCGACGGCGGTTCGACCGCCCTCGTCGACGCTGACGAAGTGTTTGTTCCCTCGCTGGAGCCGGCCGACGTCCAGCGGGACGAGGTAGTCGCTGTCCGACCAGGAAGCCGCGACCACTCGCCGGGCCTCGAGCGGCTCGCCGCCGTCGGTCTCGAGGACGAACCCGTCCTCGAGGTCGGTCCCGATGTCGGGTTCCCCGGCGTCTCGCGACTCCGACGGAGTCGGGCTGTCGACGGGCTCGACGCTCGTCACCCTGCCGAGTTCGAACGTCGCGCCGGCGTTTTTGGCCTGCTCCCGGGTCAACTGGAGGTACCGACGGGCGTCGATCCCGTCGGGAAACCCTGGGTAGTTCTCGAGGCTGGCGTTGCGCGCGAGGATCGATTCGCCCCCGTCGACGACCAGCGTATCCAGTCCCGCACGCGCGGTAAAGATCGATGCGGCGAGCCCGGCGACGCCGCCACCGACGATACAGACATCTCGCATACGTCGTCGTTGTCGGCCCGTCGTATAGAAGATTGTCAACGAGACGCCCTCGACACCGAACGCCGGGGCTCGTCCAGTCGCGGCGCGTGACTTTCCGAAAGGGAATCCTTACTACCGACGCACGCCTTAGACCGGCCGTGGACAGGATCCTGCTCAGTACGGTCGCGTACCGCCCGCCGGAGGAGGTGTTCCCGTACGTTCGGTCGTTCGTCGATTATCCGCGGTACACGGACCACCTCGAGGAGGTCCGCGTCCGCGGAAACGGCGACGTCGGCTCGGTCTACGACCTGCAACTCGCCTGGTGGAAACTCAACTACACCGCTCGCTCGAAGGTAACGGCGATCGACGCCCCCCGATCGCTCGAGTGGCACCTGGTCAACGACGTCGACGCCAGCGGCGAGTGGCGCGTCGAGTCCGAGCCCGACGCCGCGCCCGCGGGCGTCGAGACGGCGAGTCGGATCTACTTCGACGCGACCTACGATCCGTACTCGGCCGACGAGAGCGCCCTCTCGCTGCCGCGGTTCGTCTCGCTGGACTGGGTCGTCCGAAAGGTCGAACCCAAGATCCTGAACGAGGCCGAAACCGTCGTCGAGCGACTGGTCGCGGACATCGAGGGCCAGTATCGCGACGTCGAGTTGACGGTCCACGAGATGCCCTGAGCGATCGGCGCCAGGGCGCCTCGAGGACCGCGGCGCGGCGTTCGGATCGCCGAGCCCGAGCCGAACTGGAGGCGGTCCGATTCCCGCTCGAGTCCGCCGGAGTATATAAAAGCGTTACATAGGTAGTCCGCATTCTCTCGGCGGTCGGTAGTCTGCTCTCACACATGGGACTCTCGAGTACGCAACGGTCGGCGACCGACGCACTATCTCTCTCCATCGACGAGCTGCCGACGAACGCCGCGAGTTCACGGTCTACGCTCGAGGAGCGATGACCGACGACGAGGCCTCGAAGCGCACTCCCCCCGCGGACCCTCGACCCGAGGAGGCGGAGATCCTCCTCGTCGAGGACAACCCCGGCGACGTCCGCCTGCTTCAGGAGGCGCTGGCGGTCACCGATATCCCACACCAGCTCCACGTCGTCACCAACGGCGACGAGGCGGTCGAGTTCGTCTACCGGCGTGGCGAGTACGCCGACGCCCCCCTACCCGATCTGATCCTGCTCGACCTGAACCTCCCGCACACCGACGGCCACGAGGTGCTCACCGAGGTGAAGTCGGATCCCGATCACAGCAGGATCCCGATCATCGTCCTCTCGAGTTCGAACGACGACGACGACATCCAGCGGGCGTACGCGGCCGGCGCCAACGCCTACCTGACGAAACCCGTCGATCCCGACGAACTCGTCGAACGGGTCGAGTTGATCCAGACGTTCTGGTTCTCGCTCGCGCAGCTCCCGGACTGAGCGCGGTCGAGTCGGGACGAAACTCGTTTCCGCGGAAACCAACGGCTCTCGGGCCCGACTCGGAAAAAGGGATGTTGCAGTCCGCCGTCGGCCGTCAGTACCGACTGCCGCTGACCCCGATGTCGTAGTCGTCGACGTCCTCGGCGTCCTCCAGAACCATGATATCGAACGCCCAGGTCTGGTCGCCGTCGAGATCCTGCGTGTTGGTCATGTATCGGTCGAGCTGGTGGCCGTCCGGGTCGTAGATCCGAACGCCGACCTCGACGTAGTCGAACTGCTCGTCCCCGGTGTTCTCGATGACACCCTCGACTGTGATGTCGTCGCCGAACTCCCCTTCCTCGATCACGAGTTCGTGCTCGAGGATCTCGAGGTCGCCGAACTCGAGGACGTCCTCGCCCTCGTCGCGGTCCTCGACGTCCTCCTCGTCGAGTTCCTCGTCGTCACCGTCGTCGCCGTTGGCGTCGTCGCCGTTTCCGTCGCTGCCGTTCCCGTCGTCGCCGTTTTCATCCTCGCCGTTACCATCAGCGTCCTGATACTCGTCGTCGCCGGAATCGTCGTCGCTGGCACAGCCGGCCAGAACGCTGGTCAGCACCACTGATCCACCAAGTAGCACACTTCTTCGTTCCACGAGACAGTCAACGATGACGACATACAAAAGATTGGCCATTTGATATGAAATCGTTGCGCACGTTCACTACAATTTTTATGTTTCCGAATAAACTAATCAGTAGATAGTAGCACGATTTCTTTATTCAGTCTCGTCTCTGAAACTGAAACAGGAGATTCGGTACACGAAGAGTGCAAACTGCTCGCTTCGCTCGCAGTTTCTACTGGGCGAACAGCCGTCCGAGACGCGCGACAGCGCGTCTCTCTGCGGAACGACGATCGAAGCGCGAGCGTAGCGAGCGGTGAGTGAGTCGTCTGTATATGACAGGGTTTTCACCACTAAGTCTGAGTAAAGAAATTGCGCTCCTCTCTACTGCTACGTATCGATAGTGGACGGCGACGCGTTTATGATGTACAAGGTTGTAAAGATTACCAGCATGTCCAAGGCAGAGAAGCGGATTCCCGTTCGTGAAGAGACGTTCGAGCAGCTCGGGGACCTCAAGGGAGCTGGCGAGACGTGGGACGACGTAATGAAAGAGCTCATCGAAACCCACCAGGAAAAGAATCGGCGCAATCTACTCGAGCGAACCGACGACGACGACTACGTGCCGCTTGACGAGGTCTGAACTGAATGTCGTACACGGTCTTGCTCGGGGAGCAGCCACGAGAGTTTCTGGAGGACGCCGACGACAGGACGGAGCGGATCGTCAAAAATAACCTCGGAAAGCTATCCGGTAACCCGCACCCACGTCCCGGATCTGGCCGCGGCGACCGTGAGAAACTCCCTGTTGACGGCCGGGAGATGTACCGACTCCACATCAGCCGGACCTACACTGCGCTCTACACTATCGACGACGAGGCGAACGAGGTTCTCGTTCGTGAAATACTCCCGATCGACGACGCGCACAAACGCTATGGCTTTTGACTCCGGCCGGGGTCGTCATGTGAATCCGAAGTCAGGAACCGACAATGAGGACGTCTTCCTTATGGAATACCTACCGTTAGTTCGGCACAATTCCTGAAACGGTGGTGGATGGGGCGAGTAGTCCACCTTCCGAAATTGCTGAAACAGTGGTGGGTGAGGCAAGAGGCTCGTCTTCCATAATTGCTGAAACGGTGGTGTGTCTCGATTCGGTACCGGCGTGAGTACGAACCACTCTCTCCTAAGTAGACGCGTTCACCCACCCTCGAGGGGTTCCTCGAATCCTCTTTTTCGATCCCGTCCCGTGTAAATAAGTCCCTCCGGCGCCCACCGACCGGTATGACGTTGCTCGCCGAACGAACGACGACGGCGGCCGCCGAGGACCTCGAGGCGGCTTCCGTCGCCGTCCTTCCCGTCGGAAGCACCGAACAGCACGGCCCCGCGCTCCCGCTGGGGATGGACCATATGGCCGCCGAGGGCTTCGCTCACACAGTGGCCGACCGCGAGGACGCGGTCGTCCTCCCGACGCTTCCGGTGGGCGTCAGCGAACACCACCGCCAGTTCGACGGCACGCTGTACGTCGGCCCGGAGACCTTCGAGGAGTACGTCCGTGAGACGGTCTCGAGTCTCGCCGACCAGGGCGTCCGGAAGGTCGTCGTGGTCAACGGCCACGGCGGCAACTCGGGGGCGCTCCGGCGGGCCGCCCGCCGGCTGCGAGAGGAGCGGACGGCGTTCGCCCCGCCGTGGAACTGGTGGGACGCCGTCGACGAACTGGCCGACGAGCTGTTCGACGAGGACGGCGGCCACGCCGACGCGGCGGAGTCGAGCCTACTGTGGCACCTCCGCGAGGATCTCGTCCGACCCGACGAACTCGAGGCCGCCGAGGCCGGCGCGAGCGAGGGCTGGGGCGAGTCGGTCCACGGCGCCCAGCTCGGGTTCGACACGATCGACTTCTCCGAGAGCGGCGCGGTCGGGCGACCGACCCAGGCCGACCCCGAGAAGGGCCGCCGTCTGTTCGAGACCGGCCGCGACCGGCTGGGGGCGCTGCTCGAGTGGCTCGCCGAGCGCCCGCTCGAGGCCTGCTGGCCTCGTGGTCGCCGATGAGCGGGGCGCCCGAGCTCGCCGTCGGCGCGAACGCCTTCACCGAGCGCGGCCGGGACCTCGAGGTGGCCGTCGTCGGCGCGGGGGCGATCGGCGCGACCGCGGCCTACGACCTGGCCCGGGAAGGCGCCGACGTGACGCTGTACGACCGCGGCTCGATCGCGAGCGGCTCGAGCGGGCGCGCGGCGGGGGTCTGTTACGACGCCTTCGCCGACCCGCTGGACGCCGAGATCGGCAGCGACGCGATCGAGCGCTTCCGGGATCTGTCGGGCGACGACACGTTCCCGTTCGTCGAGTGTCCCTACGTCTGGCTCGCTCGGGAGGGAGACGAGCGCAACGCCGAGGCGCTTCGCGACCAGATCACGCGGATGCAGGAGAACGGGACGATCGCGCTCGAGGTCGACGGCGACGAGCTTGCCGAACGGTTCCGGGCGCTTCGGACCGACGACGTCGCGGTCGCGGGGATCGCCGGCGCCGCGGGTTACACCGATCCCGCGGCGTACACGGCCTGTCTCGCGGCGGCCGCCGACGGGGTCGGCGCGACGCTGCGCCCGGAGACGCCGGTTCGCGTTCGGACCGATCCCGCCCGCGTCGTGTGCGATGCTGACGGGAGCACCCACGAGGTCGACGCCGTGCTCGTCGCCGCAGGAGCGCACACGAAGCAGGTGCTCGCGGACCCCGGGATCCCGATCGCGATGAAACCCTACCGCGTGCAGGCGCTGGTCGTCGACTGCGAGCTCGCCGAACCGATGTGTTACGACGCGACCGGGGAGTTCTACCTGCGGCCCCACCCCGAGGGGGTGCTGGCGGGTGACGGCACCGAGTACGTCGAGGCCGATCCCGACGCGTACGACCGCGACGCCTCGCCGGGTTTCGCGACGGACCTGCTCGAGCGCGTCGCCCGCCGGGTACCGGGGATCCACCTCGAGCCCGACGACCTCGTGCGCGCGTGGGCGGGGCTGTGTACGGCGACGCCCGACAGAGACCCGCTGGTCGGCGAACTCGAGGACGGACTCTACGTCGCCACCGGGTTCCAGGGCCACGGCTTCATGCGCGCGCCCGCGATTGGCGAGCGCGTCGCCGATCAGGTGCTCGGCGGCGAGGGAATCGACCCCTTCGATCCGACCCGCTTCGACGGCGACGAGTCGTTCGACGTCGTCGAGGGGATGACGATTCGGGAGAACTAGTCGTCGATCGCGATTTCGTCGGTTCCGGGTCCGGTACCGCTCGCGTCCTCGGGGGTCGGGCCGTCCTCGATCTCGACGTCGTCGACCGCCGAGCGCTTGGGGATCTCGATCCGTAGGGCGCCCGACTCCGAGAGCGTGGCCGTCCCCGCGTCGGGTTCGACGAGCGCGTCGCCGGGGAGTTCGGCCTCGCCCTCGAGTTCCATCCCGCGGCCGGGAAAGCGCATCTCGTAGCCGTCGTGGAACTGCCGGAAGCGGTCGATCTTGACCGTGACGGTTCCCTCGAGGTAGCGGACCTGGATATCGTCGGGGCCGGCGCCGGGGGCGTCGAAGACGACGAGGTAGCCGGTCTCGTTCTCGAGGACGTCGACCGCCAGCGGGCGGTGGCGCTGTACGCGACCGTTGGCGCGGCCGATCTGGCGGTAGAGGGCGGCGCCGACCGCGTCCGCGAGGCTCGCGAGACTCATCGGCGATCAACCCCGCGGGGCGAACGCGGCCGACCCGAGCACGACGGCGGCCGAGGGATCCTGATCATGATCAGATTCGAACGGTACGCTCGGCTCGTTCTTAGTGATTGTGGCGCGGAAACTACGGGCCCGTACGGCGTTTCTGGAAGCGGTTACAGCTCGACGGGTTTCAGACAGTCCGTGCCGCCACAGACCGGACACGAGAGTTCCGAGACGTCGAAGTCCTCGGGAACGTCGTAGGTGTAGTGGTTCTCGAAGAGGTCGAGAAAGCAGTCCTCGGCGGTACAGACGATCTCCTCGGTCGGTGGCATACACGATAGTAGCGTCACGACGACCATCAACGTCGGGGTTACGGCACACGCTTCGAGCGGACCGGTCGGATCGATCACGATGGAGTCGACCCTCGAGCGAGCCGTCGGCGTCGGCCGACCGTCCGATCCCCGGTTTCACCCGCCCGTCCGTCCACCACCGGGCGGGACTGAAAGGGGCGACGCGCCGGACAACGTGCGGCGCGTCGGGGCTTTCGGGCGGGGCTGAAAGGGGTCGCCGGTCGCGCCGCCGTACAGCGCGACCGGCGAGGGCTTTCGTGTAGTCACCGTTTTACCGCTCGAGGCGCTACTCGCCGCCATGACTGACCCCGAGACGCTGTCGGTGACGATCGTCGACGGCTACGTCGACGAGCCCGCTCACTTCGGGGTGCCGCCGTACATCTCCACGTACCCCCGGTACGCTGCAGGGGCGCTCGTCGACGCGGGCGTTCCCCGCGAGAAGATTACGTACCACACGATCGACGGCCTGCGCGACGAGCCCGACCGGTGGCGCGACGTCGACGAGGCCGACCTCATGATCTATCTGGGCGGGATGACCGTCCCCGGAAAGTACGTTGGCGGCACGCCGGCCGAGCCCGACGAGGTGCGCAAACTCGCCTGGACCGCCAGCGGCACGAGCCTGATGGGCGGTCCCGTCAAGTTCGGCGTCGGCGACGAGAACGCCGGCGGCACCGAAACCGAGCGCCAGGACCTGGACTTCGACTTCGTCGCGAAAGGCGACGTCGAGGCCGCCGTCTTCGACCTCGTCGAGAGCGGCCTCGAGGGCTTTTCCAACCGGATGCGCGACGTCGACGAGGTCTCGCGGTGGGCCCAGGAGGGCGCCTTTATTGTCGAGCAACACCCCAACCATCCGGAGTACCTGATCGCCGAACTCGAGACCTCTCGAGGGTGTGCCTATCGGTGTTCGTTCTGTACCGAACCGCTCTACGGGAATCCGACGTTCCGCCCGCCGCCGTCGGTCGTCGGCGAGGTCGACGCCCTCTCCGATCTCGGCGTGCGACACTTCCGGATCGGCCGCCAGGCCGACATCCTCGCCTACGGCGGCGACGGCGAGGCGCCGAACCCCGACGCCCTGCGCTCGCTGTACGGCGGGATCCGCGAGGTCGCGCCCGACCTCGAGACGCTCCACCTCGACAATATGAACCCCATTACGATCGTCGAGTGGCCCGAGAAGTCTCGGGAGGGGATCCGGATCATCGCCGAGCACAACACGCCCGGGGATACCGCGGCCTTTGGCCTCGAGTCCGCGGACCCGCTGGTCCAGGAGGAGAACAATCTGAACGTCACCGCCGAGGAGTGCTTCGAGGCGGTCAAGATCGTCAACGAGGAAGCTGGCTGGCGCCCGGGAGGGCCGAGGGACCCGAGGCCCTCCGAAGGCGCGAGCGGCGCAGCCGCGAGCGCGGGCGAGGACGCACCGACCCGTCTCCCCAAGCTCCTGCCCGGGATCAACCTCCTGCACGGGCTCAAGGGCGAGCGCGAGGAGACCTACGAGCGAAACCTCGAGTTCCTCCACCGGGTGTACGACGAGGGGTACATGCTCCGCCGGGTGAACATCCGGCAGGTGATGTCGTTCGACGGCACCGAGATGTCCGAGACGGGCGCCGAGATCGCAAACGAGCACAAGAAGCTCTTCAAGAGCTACAAACGGCAGGTCCGCGAGGAGATCGACAACCCGATGCTCGCCCGCGTCGCTCCGCTCGGAACCGTCCTGCCGGACGTCCACCTCGAGTACCACCAGGACGGGAAGACGTTCGGCCGTCAGCTCGGCACCTACCCGCTTTTGGTCGGGATCCCCGGCGAGCGCCCGCTGGGAGAGACGACCGACGTCGCGGTCGTCGACCACGGCTACCGGTCGGTGACGGGGGTGCCGTACCCGCTCGATCTCAACGAGGCGTCGATGGACGAGCTCACGACGATCCCCGGCATCGGAAGCTCGACCGCGGGAGACATCGTCGTCAACCGGCCCTACGAGTCCATCAGCGAGGCCGAATTCGGCGGCGAGGTCGACCTCGAGGGGTTCGCGACGGCGCGACCGCTCGAGCGGGCCGACTGACGGGCGCGTGGCGCCCCCGAGAGTGGCACAGGACACCACGGTAGTCGTTCGGTAGTTCTATTACGGTTGGCACGCAGAGTCAAACTCGAGGGTCTACCTGTGGAAATATCTGAAAAACTGCTGTGTTTGTTCAGTACGGAAGTCTCGGAGGAGGAGGATCGGTACGTCATCGAGGTGCCACGACAGGAGGTCGAAACCGGCGACATCGACGCCGGTGACGTCTACCGCGTCGCGCTCATCTCTCGTGATGAAACAACCGAGGAGTCGTCCGCATCGACGTCCCAGCCCCAGACCGCACCGTCGGAACCACAGCCGCCGGTCGACGTCAACGAGACTCGATACGTCGAGATCGAGGACATCGGCAAGCAAGGCGACGGGATCGCCCGCGTCGAGCGAGGCTACGTGATCATCGTTCCGGGCGCCGACGTCGGCGAACGCGTCAAAGTCGAGATCACCGAGGTCAAGTCGAACTTCGCGGTCGGCGAGATCATCGAGGACACGTTCTAGCGGCGACCGTTTCGACCGGGTTCGCCGCGGCGCCGGGCCGCGCTCGAATCCGGCTCCCGCTCACGAATCGCTCCGAGAGCGACGGCTCTCGAGCGCGTTCGCGACCGCTCGAGCGACCCCGTCGCGGCCGTTCGGAACAACGAGCAAGACCGGACCCGTTCACGAACCCTTTTCTCCGATCGGGCGAACGATTCGGTATGAGTACGAGCGAGCGGCCGTCCGGTGTCGAGACGGCGAGGACGGCGTGGGACGCCGTCGTCGTCGGCGCGGGGACGGCCGGCTGTTACGCGTCAGCGACGCTGGCCGAGGCGGGATACGACGTTCTCGTCCTCGAGCGAAAGTCCGAGGACGAGGCGGGACACATCGCCTGTGGCGACGCCCTGAAGGGTGCCGACGAGTTTCCCGACGTCATCCCGAAATCGCAGATCCGGCCCGCGTTTACGAACACCGACGTCGACCACGGCCGCTTCGAGATCCCCCAGGAGGACGCGGTTCTCGAGATTCCGGTTCCCGGCGAGATCGCCGTCATCGACCGCCACGAGTACGGCCGGCTGATCATCGAGGCCGCAGCCGACGCGGGGGCGACGTTTCAGTACGACACCGTGGTCACCGACGTCGTTCAAGACGAAGACGACCGCGTGACGGGCGTCGAGGCGGTACGCGACGGCGACGCGTCTACCTACGACGCCGAGGTCGTCGTCGACGGCGCGGGCTCGCTGTCGGTGCTGCAGGACATGGTCGACTTCTCGGGGTCGACGTTCGACACCAACGTCGACTTCTCGCAGTTCTCCTCGGCCTACCGCGAAGTCGTTCACGTCGACGAGCCCGTCGAGTGGGACGACGCGCTGGTGATCAAGCCGACCCAGCGCTCGGCGGGCTACCTCTGGTACTTCCCGCGGACGGAGACCGAGATCAACGTCGGCCTGGGCTTCCAGATGACCGAGGAGCCGATGCAACTCGTCGAGGACCTGAAGCGCGACCTCCGCGATCGGCCGGAGTTCGAGGGCGCCGAGGTCGCGGACAAACTCGGCGCAGCGCTGCCCACCAAGCGTCCCCACGACTCGGCGGTCCACCCCGGATTCGTCGCCGTCGGCGACGCGGCCGGCCACGTCAACCCCACCACGGGTGGGGGGATCGCCGGGGCGGCCTACGCCGGAAAGTACGCCGGCGAGCAGATCGTCGCGGCCCTCGAGCGCGGCGACGTCAGCGAGGAGGCCCTCTGGCGGTACAACGAGCGAGTCATGGACCACTACGGCGGTCGCTACGCCGCGCTGGACGTCTACAACATTCTGACCATCGGCTCGGACCTCGACGATCTCACGAGTCTGCTAGCCGCCATGCCCGGCGACAAGCTCTCCGAGGCGCTATACTCCGGGAGCACGAGCCTCGGCTGGCGGTTCACGCTCGACGTCCTCTGGAAGACCCGCGGTCACTGGGACACGCTCCGGGACGTCTACGAGACGAAGCGGCGGGCCGACGAGATCCTCGCGCACTACGAGGCCTACCCCTCGAGTCCCGACGGGCTGACCGCCTGGCAGCGCGAGCGCGACGAGCTGATGGAGGCGGTCTACGAGACGACCGGGGCAGATCCCAAGTACTGAGGCGGGCCGCCGTCCCGATCTCCCGGTGTGGCTGCAGGACGGTCGCGGCGGTGTCGGGAGGAGGTAGCCTTACCGCGGAATCGTCTCGCGGAACGTCTCCGGATCGTCGTGGAAGCAGTCCCCGACGACGACGGCGTCCGCACCCGCCTCGAGGATCTCGCTCGCTTTCTCCGAACTATCGATCCCGCCGCCGTAGAACAACGCCGTCTCCTCGAGGTATCGCGCGGCGGCCTCGACGTCCTCGGGGCCGCCGTAGGTGCCCGAGTACTCGACGTAGAAGATCGGGAAGTCGTAGAACGTCTCGGTCGCGAGGGCCGCGCCGGCGACCTCCTCGGGGCTGTAGGCGGTGTCGACGCCCGACACCGCTGCCGCGGTCGACTCGAGGTGTTGCACGACGTACCCCTCGCCGACGACCGTCTCGGTGAGTTCGGACACCGCCTCGACTCCCTTCGAGGCGATCAGCTCGCCGACCAGGGGAACGCTCGAGCCGAGGAGTTCGTCGGGTTTCTGGCCGACCTCGATGAACAGTTCGAGGTGCTTGCCGACGAAGTGGTCCCGGTCGCCGTTGTAGACGGCGGGGATCGAGACGGCGTCGGCCGCCTCGATCGTCTCCCGGGAGACGTGCGTCGAGCTGTACGGTTCCTGGAAGATCGGTACTCCCGGCAGCGCGTCCGCGACGCGTTCGATCGCCGCGAGGCTGTTCTCCTCGGTGACGCCGTCGGATCCCCCGACGAGCACCAGATCGGTCCCCTCGAGGACGCCGAGATCCGACGGGAGCGCCTTCGCCGGGTCGACCTTCGTAACGTGGGTGATCGCGTCCCAGTCGACGTTCATGCGGACGGATTCAGCGGTCGCGCAAAATTCCTATCGGTTCGGCCCGGTCGGTGTCGCGGAGAGCGAGCCGATCACTCCTCGAGCGGGGTTCCGTCGATCCGCTTCGGGCCCTCGGAGTCGTAGACGACGACCTCGCCCGGCTCCGGATCCGCGGGCTCGTACTCGTCTCGGACGCCGATCGCCTCCTCGAGTTCCCGGACCGCGCGCCCCTTCAGCGCGCGGGCGAGTTCCTCCGCGTCCTCGCGGGAGATGTCCCGGCCCAGCCCCTCGCACTCGTGGGCGCGGAGGACCTCGTCCCCGCCCTCGCCGTCGGCTCCTCCCCGTGCCGGGAGCGAGACGCTGTCGACGGCCTCGCCCATCGGCTGGCTCGTGCCCGCGAGCCCGACGCTGAAGGGGTAGGTGCGACAGATCAGCGGTCGGTCCTCGTGAGCGGTGCAGGCGCCGACCCCGGCCTCGTCCTCCGCGTAGAACGCACAGTCGCCACAGTCGTCAGTCTGAAGCGCCCACTCGAAGGTCTCGCCCTCGAGTCCGTCGTCGCCCTCCTCGAGGCCGTACGGCATCGGTCGGGCGACATCGCGCCACTCGCGGTCCGCGGCGTCGGGAACCGCGTCGTCTTCGCCCCCGTCGCTCCCGACGGCGGCGGTATCCGCGTCCTCGAGCCGGCGGACCTCGTCGGGGAACACCGTCGCCGTGTGTTCGTCCTCGCCGTGGCCCGTACAGCAGGCGCCACAGCGGGTACACTCGAAGCCGATCGACTCGATGGCGTCGGCCAGGTCGTCGACGGCCAGTTCGCGGGCGGACTCGAGTTCGGCTTCCAGCGATCGCACGTTCGTCACTACGCCTCGAGGGAGAAAAGCCGGTCGCTTGGCGTCGCCTTCTGCGGGAGCGTGGCCGGGCTCGAGCGAGAGCGAATCGTTACGATCGCCCGCGACCTACGGTATCGTATGACATCGCTCAACGAGGAGATGGGTGACGTTCAGACGGAGATCGACCGCGTCCGCGAACACCTCCGGACGGAGGTCCCCGACCTCTTCGCGTTCGACGTCACCGTCAGCAGGATCGAGTACAACGCGAACAGCAACAGCGTCACGCTCACGGTCGAACCCAGCTCCGAGGCCCGCAAGCAGATCTCCGAGGAGTTCGGCGGCGTCCGGGTGCGGATGGAGGATCAGCTCTCCTTCGAGTTCCAGTTCACCTCGGGCGACTCGTAGCGCGACCCTCGCGGGGCGTCGCGCGCTCGCCGTCCCACTCGAGGCGGCCCTCGACGGCGAGTTTCTCGAGGTGGGCCCGGACGGTCGCCCGCGCGAGGTCACGCACCCCCTCGAGGTCCTTCTCGTAGGCGCCCTCGAGGATCGCCGCCAGCGAGCGCGCGCCGTCGTCGACGGCCTCGAGCACCCGTCGCTCGCGCCGGAGTCGGTGCGCGATGAGTCGCTCGAGGGTCTCGCGCGGAGTCTCGATCGCGGGGCCGTGGCCCGGGTACAGCGTCGGCGGGTCGATCGCCCGAAGCCGGCGCAGCGTCGTCAGGTACGCGCGCACGTCGCCCTCGGGAGCGCCGACGACGACGCTGCCCTCGTCGACGGCGCAGTCGCCACAGACGATCGGCCCGCCCGCGCCGACCACCAGGATGCGGTCCCCGTCGCGGATCTCCCCGTCCGGCGGGATCACGGCGTAGCCGTCCGCCGCGCTGGTGCCCCGCGTCCCCACCCAGCGCGTCAGTCCATAGTGCATCCGTCCGACGCCAGCGGAGACGTGCCCCCCGAGG
>NZ_JBLRWX010000083.1:0-16551 GCF_047921035.1 Natronococcus sp. | reverse complement strand
AAATCCACGGAAAGCCCCGTCCTCAAGGACCGACCGAGCGCACCGCGTGAGGGAGGGAGTAGGGCGGGGTAGTTTACAGGCGACAGTCGCTCGAGCAGCGGCCGGCTTTCGACACGGGACCGTACGGTTCTCGAAATAGCAGAGAAAACCGCGCCCCGGTCGACGATTCCGTCAGTAGAGCCGCTCGGTGGCGATCTCGGCACCCTCGACCAGCGCCTCGAGCTTCGCCCACGCGATTTCGGGATCGACCATGCCGAGGCCGGCCTGGGTCCCGAACCCGCAGTCGGGAGCGGCGATCAGCGGCGTCCCGTCGTCGACCGCGTCGGCGACGCGCTTGAGGGAGCCACGAACTCACACCCGCAGGTGGTGATCGGCGATAGCGTCGTTCAGTTCGGAGACCCGGCTGGCCGCCGGGCTGACGGGCTCCCCGAAGAGGTTCCTGCCAACTCGTCGCGCGTACGAACTCGTCAGCATGACCGAGATGGCGTCGCCGATGTTCGCGCCGTGGGAGTGCTGGAGTCCGATCGTGTGGCCGATCTCGTGGGCGATCGTCTCCCCGACGGCCGCCTCGGCGCGGGTCGACCGCTCGGCGGCCATCCAGGCGATCCCGTAGCGATCGATCGGTTCACAGCACGTCGGGAGGATCGCGGGCGACGCGATGCCGTTACCCGACCTGATCTCCGGGTGGCGGGAGAGGAGAATGTGGCTGTCGACGGCCGACCGCGTTCGGTTGTACTCGACCCAGTTGAGAAGCGACCGCCTCGCGGCCGGCATCTCGTCGCCGAACGTCGACAGCGTCGGCGGCAGCGTCGTCACCGCCTGCGGGACGGTCAGCGCCTCGTCGATCAACTCGAAGGAGTTCGCGAAGTGGGGCTCGAGAATACGCCGTACCGCAGCTTCGGCGAGGCGCTGGCCCGTATCCCGTCGCTGTCCCGTTTCCTCGAACCCCGCCGTGAGCCCGTCGGTCTGGTAGACGGCGACGGTAATCGTCTCCGGCGCGCGAACGCGGCGGACACCCCGATCGAGCGCGAACGCGCCTCCGGCCGCGGTTCCGACTCCCGTGAGGAACGTTCGCCGATTCATACATATCTACCAGATAGTGTTTCAGCATATACTTTCTGTTTATATTAACATTCTTCGTATTGTATGATAGCGAGTACGGACCGAGGGGAGAGGTGTCGGTAACCAACGGAGGACGACGCTGTCGAGAGCGTGCTCCGGGCGCTCCAACAGTTCGGTCGCTACGCACCACCGACGGCCGTTCGAGGGTCTCGTCCTCGGCAAGACCGTCATACGGTCTGCCGTACCGAAGCGACCGCAGGACGGCTCGCGGTCGCCCCGGAACTGACGTCCAGTCGTCCGACTCAATCGGTCGGCTCGTACTCGAGTCCGTCCGCAGCGCCGGCCTCGAGCGGTTCGTCCGCGCCGGCCTCGAGCAGTTCTGCCCACGCCCCGGCGTCCGATTCGGGAGCAGTCACGTCCGCGAGGACGGCGTCGCAGTCCAGACAGACCGTCCAGACCGCGATGTGCGGGGGCTGACAGCACGGGTCGATCCGTTCGTCGTTTCGGTCGACCGGGCCGCCGCAGGCCGGACAGCGCTCGAGCAGGAGTCGGATCCGCTCGAGAAGCGCCAGCCGCTCGTCGCGCTCGAGGGTCGGCCAGTCCTCGACCGTCGCCCGGAGGACCGACGCGGCCGCGGCGTCGGCGAGGAGCGCGGCGTCGGACTCCCACCGGAGGAGGCGGTTGCCGTCGATCGAGTACGCCCGCGGCCCGCGTTCGACGGCCTCCGTGGCGTCGGCGAGCGATTCGACGTCGTCGGCCCCCGGCGTCGACTCGCGCCGATCGATCTCTCGGCGAAGTTCCGCTCGAAACCGATCCGTCAGCGAGAGCGTACCGTCCGCCGATCGGTCGACGACGCCGCCGGCGGCGAGACGATCCCACGGGTCGTCCGTTCCGGCCGCCTCGAGCGAGCGGGTCGCGATCGGCTCCTTCCCGAACAGTCGGAGTACCGAGTTCGGAAGGTACCGTTCGGTGAGTTCCGGCGTTCCCGGGACGAGGTAGCCGCGGAGGTAGATCGCCGCGAGGCAGACCGCGAGCGCGGCCGCTCCGATCGGAACGGCCGTGACGACCCCCACCGCCCCCGCCAGAAGGATCGCGATCGCGACGTTGACGACCGTACACGGGAGACAGCGGTTCTCACCCGTATACTCCGGCCGTCGGACGGCTCCGAGATCCGTGAGGGAAGGTTGCATGGATTACTGCGAGGGAGTACCACGCTGTCCCGCAAAAACGTTCGTCCCCGGACGCGGGTCGACCGTCGCCGACGTCGCGATCCGGCGTCGGGGGCACCCAGTCGAACCTCCCGAGGTTCTAACCCCACCCCGATCGTTCGATCTCGGGGGACCGGGCAGCGTCACTCGACGTCGGCGATCGCGCCGGAGTCACACTCGGGACAGCGAAGCGTCCCCTTCGTCGGAAGGTGGACGTCGCTTCGCGGGAAGGTCGCCCGACAGTCCCGGCAGCGCACGGTCGCCTTTCGGTCCGGCTCGAGACGCACCCTCGGGAGCCGAAGGTCGTCCGTGTACGGGTCCATAGATAGGTATTGACAACCACGATAATGAATCCTCGCACGACGCTCGACGCTCGGCCGAAGCCGTTTGCTAGCAGTCGACAGATCGACCGTTTACACCCCTCGAGACGCCGTATACCACGGTATCAGCTGCATACGAGACCGGTAAAAAGGAACCGGCCCACGCAAAGACGCTCGTCTTTCCCACCGAGTCCCTTGCACGAGTGTCGAAAGCTCTGAAAACTGCGTATTCGACTCCGAAGACTATACTATGACTTCGAACGAGCTACTCGTCGATAAGTGTCCAGTCTGTGAAACGTACTTCGCCGTCACCTCGAGCGCCGACCTCCAGCGGCGACTCAACGCCCACGAACTCGAGCAACACGGCAAGGTCAAGCCCACGCGGGTCGACCACGGCGCGGCGAACCACCGGTAGCGACGTCCCGCCGACCGATCGCGTTCTGCGAGCCGCTTCTGACGACGTCCGATCGGATAGCGGGGGTACCCTTATGCGGTCTCACACAGTCAATCAGGACGAATGCGTTCGCGAACGTTCTGGGTGCTCGACGGCGAGGATCGACCGGTCGTCGACGACCTCGCCGTCGGGCTGGGACGGACGCCCGCACGGGTCCTGGCGTACCTGCTGTTGCGGGCCGACCGCGAGGACGACCCCGCGACGACGATCCAGCTGCAGGTCGGGACCGAACTGAGCCGGTCGCCGATCAGCGACGCGGTCGCCCGACTCGAGGCCGACGGGTTGATCGAGCGCTCCACGGTCGCGAGCGCCAGCCAGGGACGGCCGCCGTCGGCGTGGCGACCGACCGACGACCTCGCCTCGAGTCGCCGGCGGGTGTACGAGCGACACGCGGCGACGCTGCTCGAGCGGGCGGACGCGATCTTTCGGGACGGCGCGACCGAGCGGGAGCCGGAGGCGACCGACGAGTCGGGGCTGACCGTCGCGCTGAACTGGCGACCGAACGGGCTTCACGCCCCGCTGTACGCGGCCGCCGAGGCGGGCTGGTACGGCGAGTACGGTCTCGACGTCGAGTTCGAGCACCACGAGGGATCCCGGCGCGCCGTCGACCGGGTCGACGCCGGCGAAGCCGACGTCGCGGTCGCCGGCGCCGCGACCGTCCTACGGGCCAGGGCGGCCGGGGTCCCGATCGTCCCGATCGCGGTGCTCTACCAGCGCGCGATGACGGTGCTGTACTCCACCCGCGAGGTCTTCGGCGCGGAGCTTCGCAGCGTCGACCAGCTTCGGGGACAGCGAATCGGGATGCCCGCTCACTCCGAAACGGGGGTACTCGGTCGCCTGTTCGTCTCCCAGACGGCGCTCGAGGGGGACCTCGAGATCGAGGAGACGACCGGCGAGGAGCGGACGGCACTGCTGGCCGGCGAAGCCGACGTCGTCACCGGCTCCATCACCGATCCCCGACAGCTCGAGCGACGCGGCGAGACCGTCGACACGCTCCTGTTGACCGATCACTTCCCGATCTACGGGCCGACGATCGTCGCCCGGGAGCGGACGCTCGACGGTCGTCGGGCGTCGCTCGAGGCGCTCCTCGCGGGAACGGCCGGCGGCTGGCGGGAGGCGACCCGGGATCCCGATCCGGCGGCGACGCGAATCGCCGAGCGCGGCGACGACGAGCCCGAGCGCGTCCGGGAGACCTTCGAGCGGGCGGTCGAGGAGTTCGGGCACAGCGACGACACGCGCGAACGCGGCTGGGGCTGGCAGCGCGAGCGAACCTGGAACCGGCTCCGAACGGCGCTCGAGCAGGGGGAGCTGCTCGCGGAGGAACCGTGATCGACCTCGAGAACGTCGGGGTCGCGTTCGACGACTTCACCGCGGTCGCCGACGTCGACCTCGGGATTGACGACGGGGAGTTCGTCACCGTCGTCGGCCCGTCGGGCTGCGGGAAGACGACGCTGCTGCGTGCGATCGGTGGGCTCCAGGAGCCGACCGAGGGTCGCGTCACCATCGAGGACCGATCGCCGTCGGTCGCACAGGAGACGGGGGATATCGGATTCGTCTTCCAGCAACACACCCTGCTTCCCTGGAAGAGCGCCCTCGAGAACGTCGTCTTCCTCCGGAAGATGGCCGACGAGCCGCCGGACCGCGAGGGGGCGCGGGGGTTGCTCGAGACGATGGGGCTCGACGGGTTCGAGGACGCCCGGCCCGCGGCGCTCTCGGGCGGGATGAAACAGCGCGTCGCCATCGCTCGAGCGCTCCACCTCGGCGCGGACGTGCTGTTGATGGACGAGCCGTTCGGGGAGCTCGACGAGATCACCCGCGACGAGCTCGGCGTCGAGATCCGCTCGCTCTGGCGCCGCGAGCGGAAGACGATCGTTTTCGTCACCCACAGCGTCCCCGAAGCGGTGTTTCTCGGCGACCGGTGTGTCGTGATGCGCGACCAGCCGGGGCGGATCGAGGCGACGTTCGACATCGACCTGCCCGGACCCCGCGATACGGAGTCGCTCGGCTCGCAGGCGTTTCAGGAACAGGTCGCGGCCGTCCGCCGGACGCTTCACGAGAGCTATGACTGAACGGACCAGCGTCGCCGGAAGCGGCGCCCTCTACCCCGCGAGCGCGCTCTGTGCGGGCGTCGCGCTCTGGTGGGCTCTCACGGAACTCGGCGACATCCCGCCGTTTCTCCTTCCCGCCCCCGACGCCGTCGTTGCGCGGCTGGCCGGCAATCCGGAGCTGTACCTCGTGAACGCCCTCTACACTCTCGAGAAGGTCGTCTACGGCGGCGGGATCGGAATCGGGGCCGGCATCGCCCTCGCCGCCTTCGTCGCGTACGTTCCGTGGTTTCGCCGGGCCGTCTACCCGTACCTCGTGACGGTTCGAGTGTTGCCGAAGCTCGCGATCGCCCCGCTGTTACTCATCTACCTCGGCACGGGGATGACGACGGCGATCGTCTTCGTCGCGCTCATCACCTTCTTCCCGCTGGTGTTGAACACCGCTGCGGGGCTCGATCGCACGCCGACGGCCCACCACGACCTGCTGCGGTCGGTCGACGCCGGACCGGTCGAGCGGATCCTGTACGTCGACGTCCCCTACGCGATCCCCGACATCTTCGCCGGCCTGAAACAGTCGGTGACCCTCGCGGTCGTCGGCGCGGTCGTCGCGGAGTGGGTCGTCGCCGACAACGGACTCGGCTTTCTGATCCTGATGGGGTCGGAGAACGTCCGTCCCGACGTCATGCTCGCGGCGCTGGTCGTTCTGTTGCTCGTGGGGCTGGCGCTGTACGGGATCGTCGTCCTCGTTCAGCGACGCGTCCACGAACGGCTCGGACTCGAGGCCCTCGGCTGACGCCCGTCCAGAACCAGGGGACCGTGTCTCGATCAGTGCCAGAGTGCGCGCTCGAGGGCGACGGGAACGAGATAGAAGCCGATGCCGACCAGCGAGAGGACGACCAAGGCGGCGTAGGTCTCCGCGGTCCGGAGGAAGGCGGCCGTCTCGAACACCCGGTAGCCGAGCCCGGCGTTGAGCGTGACGAACTCGGCGACGACCGCGCCGATGACCGACAGCGTCGCGGCGATCTTGAGCCCGGCGAAGACGCTCGGCGCGGCCGCGGGGATCCGGACGTGGACGAACACCGCAGTGGGCGACGCGTCGACCGTTCGCAACAGCTCGAGGTACGACTCGGGGGTTCCGCGAAGCCCGTCGAGGGTCGCGATCGTGATCGGAAACACCGTCAGCGTGGTGACGACCAGCGCCCGGGCGGGAACGCCGCGGCCGAACCACAGAAAGAGTAGCGGAGCGATCGCGATCACCGGCGCGATTCGGAGCGCGACGACGTACGGGAGGATCGTGCTCGCCGCCCGACGGGAACCGATCATCGCGAAGGCGAGGCCGGCGCCGACGACGGTCCCGGCGACGAGTCCGATGCCGGCGGTCGCCGCCGTGACGGCGGCGTCGCCGAGCAGCGTCGGATACGTCTCGACGAGCGTCGCCCCGACCTCGGCCGGGGACGGCAACACGATCGTCGGCACGTCGTAGTAGACGACGACGCCGTGCCACGCCGCAAGGAGGAGGACGAATACGGCCGTCGGCGGAAGCAGTCGCGCCGCGAGTCCGCGGGCGAGGGTTCGGGAGCCCTCGAGAACGCCGCGGCTGCCCGGAACCCGCTCGAGCCGTCGTCCGTCGCGTCGGTCGGTGTGGTCGTCGATCATCCGGGACGTCGATCGCGGCTCTCGAGCCGGACGGCGCGGTCACTCATCGATCCGGTCGGCGAACTCCGCGACGTACTCGTCCTCGGCGTCGAGGTAGTCGTTCGTCCAGACGGCGTCGGGATCGACCTCGTTCTCGAGGGCGCCGGCGTCGGCCAGCACGTCGTGGGTCTCCTGCCACGGTTCCGGTGCGCTCGCCCCCCAGCCCTCCGTCTCGACCGTCCCCGAGAGCATGTACCCGGTGTACATCTCCTCCCACTTGTCGTACTGGTTCTCCCGGGTCTCCTCGAGTTCGGGCTGGACGTCGACGAGGTGGTCGATCGCCTCGTCGGGATTCCGAGCCGCCCAGACGGCTCCCCTGGCGGTCGCCCGGAGGAACGCCTCGACCGTCTCGGGGTTTTCCTCGGCGAACGATTCGTCGGTCGCGATCAGGTGGCCGTAGGACGGGACGGCCTCCTGGATCTCGAGGACGTCGATCTCCCTGCCCTGGTGGCGGGCGTCGACGACGTCGCTGAACACCCCGCCCGCGACGTCGATCTCGCCGGTCAGCAGCTGCTGGACGGTGTCGAAGCCGGCGTCGACGTACTCGACGCTGTCCAGTACGTTGTGGTGGTCGAGGTAGGCCTCGGTCATCGTCCGGACCATCCCCGGACCGCTCCCGACCGTGACACCCTCGAGCTGGTCGGGATCGGTGAGTTCGCCGAATCCCTCGCGGTCGGCGAAGACGACGTTCGGGTTCCGCTGCATGACGATGCCGACCGCACGCGGCGACAGCTCGTTGCTGTTGACCGTCAGGATCTGGTCGCCGCTCGAGATCGCGAACTCGGTGTTGCCGAGCCCGGCCTGGTTCGCCGCGAAGTCGGAGCCGTCGCCGCTCTCGAACTCGACGTCGGCGAACCCCTCCTCCTCGTAGAACCCGTTCTCGCGAGCGGCGACGTAGGGCGTGTGGAGTCCACCCATGTTCCAGTTGAGCAGTAGCGACACGGACTCCACCGCGACCCCGTCCTCCGCGGACTGATCGCCGTCGCCGTTCCCGCCGAGCCGACCGGCACACCCCGAGAGGGCGACCGCGCCGCCGAGGGCGAGGACGCCGCGTCGCGTTCTTTGTGTGTGTTTCACACTCTCACCGATAGTGTCTGTCGGGGAAGGAGTTTATAAATCATTTGGATTAAGCTTTAAGTACTCCCCGACGGAACATCGCACAGTCGAGTGCAGATCGGCATCCGGGCCGCCGCTCACCGTGACCGACGGTGCCGTGTGTCGGTCCGGTAATGGCGATTTTCTATCATAGCTGAAACGTTTCGCGGCCGTTAGATCCGGATTCGGACGGAAACGGTACCGGCAGTGCTGTCGAAAAACCGACAGCGACAGTCCAGAACACATAATTTCTGGCTTTAAATATAGATCTATTATAATAAGGTCTAAGATCGTGTAGGTTGGTGGCACATACTGCATGGGAGTTGGAACCAAGGGACACGACAGGTACTACCGGGTGCACTACGCATGACAACGGCACAGATCACGGACGAAGCGCAGCGGCAACTCGCCCGCACGCTCGACGTCGAAGCGGTCGATGACGGGGAACAGCTGACGATCGAACGGCTTCGCGACGAGGTAGAGCGGGAAGACGATCCCGAGTTCGCCTCGATGGGCGAAGCGATCCGAAGCGACCTCTCGGGAAAGCTCGACGCCGAGTTGCTCGAGACGCAGCTCGAGGAGCTCTCGAGACAGCTCGAGCGCCAGCCGGAGGTTCGGGAGCAGGGAATCCCCGAGGGTGAGACCGAAGCCGAGGTGCTCTACCGTGAACTCGCCGAACCCGGCTGGGAGATCTACGACCACCTCGTCGACGTCGACTTCTTCGATAGCCTCGAGGCGAACCTGCCTCGGTTCACGCCCGACCACATCGAGGGAACGGCCCACGAGCTGATCGCCACCGACGAGCTGACGGCCGAACTCGAAAAGCTCGGATTCGACGAACAGGAGCGGATCGCGCTCGTCATGGACGTCACGAACAACAACGACCGGCTCGCCCGGTGGGTGCCGACGAAGGAAATTCCCGCGGAGGTGGAGTTCGGCGTCGAACACGTCCCGCCGCTCCACCAGCGGGCGGCCGGCGGAACGTTGCTGTGGATCGACGCGATGGACGTCCACCTCTGGCAGAACCGGATTCTCGTCACCGACGAAATTCTGGACGATGGCTACTGGGACATCAAGGCGCTGCTAGGCGGGTTCCACCTGCTGGCGCAGGCGGCGCTCGATATCACCCGTGAGGAGGGGTTAACCGACTCCCAGCTGACCGCCGCGATCACCGCCGGCGCGGCGATCATGATCGTCAACCAGGAGGAGATCTGCAAGAACGTGTTCTGGATCACCGAAGAGATGCGCGCGCCATCCGAAGCGAGGTAATCATCAATGTCACTCGAAGAAGACAGGGCCGTACAGGCCGCAAAGGATACGGTTGTAAGGGAGACTGACCAGGGGTTCCGCGTGCTCGGATCCCCCGACAAATCGGTTACGCACCAGCACGACGTCGATCGGATCGAGGAGTTCGACGTCACGAACGAGATGATCCAGGAGTCCGGCGATAATCCGGAAGCCTGGCTCACCTACGGCGGCAACTACGGGCAACACCGCCGCACGACGGCCGACGTCATCACGCCCGACAACGTCGCCGACCTCGAGGTCGAGTACATGCTCGACGTGGGCGCCGGCTCGAGCATGGAGGGGACGCCCCTGATCGTCCCGGGCGATCCGCCGATCATGTATCAGTCGAACGGACCGAACCACGTCAAGGCAATCGACGCCCGCGAGGGCGACATCCTCTGGAGCTACACGTACGCCGTCCCCTCCGACGTCGTGCTCTGCTGTGACGACAACAACCGCGGCGTCGCCGCCTACGGCGACAAGGTGTTCATGACGACGCTCGACTCGGGGGTCGTCGCCCTCGACCGCTACACCGGCGAGGAGGTCTGGCACACCTCGACCGCCGACCACGAGGAGGGGTACTCGGCGACCTGGGCGCCCATCGCGTACGACGGGATGATCTTCACCGGCAGCGCCGGCGGCGAGTACGGCGTTCGCGGGTTCCACACGGCGCTGGACGCCGAAACCGGCGAGGAGGTCTGGCACACGTGGACCTCTCCCGAGACCGAGTGGGTCGGCGACAGCATCAACCAGTCCTGTGCGACAAACTGGATGAACGCGACGATCGACGTCGAAGAGCGACGGCTCTACCTGCCGATCGGCAACCCCGGGCCGGACTTCGACGGCTCCGTCCGACCGGGACCGAACCGCAACAGCTGCGGGACGCTCGCGCTCGACATGGATACCGGCGAGCGGCTGTGGACCCATCAGGAGGTCGCCCACGACGTCTGGGACTACGACTCCGCAGCGCCCAGGGTCCTCATCCGGGACATGGAGATCGAACACCGCAACACGACGAAAGACGTCGTCGTCTCCGCGGGCAAGACCGGCTGGGCCTACACGATGGACGCCGAGACGGGCGAACTCATCGAGCGCAGCGAACCGGGCGTCCAGCAGCTGAACATGTACCGGATGATCCCGCACATCGACGAGGGGCGCCGGATGCCGTTCATGCCCGGCGCGATGGGGGGCAACGACTGGCAGCCGCCAGCCTACAACCCCGAGACCGGGCTCATGTACACGAAGATGAACAACTCGCCCCAGGAGGCCTGGTGGCGATTCGAGGAGTACGAGGAGGGCAAGAAGTACTGGGGTGGAATTCTGGAGGACCAGACCGAAGCCGTCCCCGACGAGTACAACGGGAAGATCAGCGCCATCGTCGCGATCAACCCCGAGACGGGCGAACGGGTCTGGCGCGACTGGATCGAGAGCGATGCCTACATCTGGGGCGGCATGGTGACGACCGAGACCGGCGTCGTCTTCACCGGCACCCAGAACGGCGACTTTATCGCCTACGACGGCGAGTCCGGCGACCGCCTCTGGGAGTACGATCTCGGCGAGGCGTCGATCGCCGGCAGTCCGATGAGCTGGTACGATCCCGAGACCGAGAAACAGTACGTCGCGATTCAGGTCGGCGGCAGCGGCTGGCTCCGCCGCGGCGCCGGCGGCCGCGACACCCGACTGGCCGTCTTCTCGCTGTCGGAGTAATCGACTTGCGACGGTCGTCTTTTTCGATCCGCCGACCGATCAGCGGGCGGTATCCGGCCGCACGATAAGGAGGATGTACGGCTCCTCTCGGTCCGCCAGCTCGAGGCGCTCGAGGGTCTCGATCGCGAACCCGGCCTCGAGGACGCGATCGGACCAGTACGACTCCGGGTCGGGATCGTCCCCGACGTCGTCAGGAACGAGCGGGAGCTCGAGAATGCCGACGGCTCCGTCGGCCGTACAGACCCGCCGCAGCTCCGACAGCGCGTCCTCGGCGCTCGAGGCCGGGAGATCGTGCAGCACCCGACAGGCGGTCGCGACGTCGACCGAGCCGTCTCGCAGCGGGAGCGTCGCCGCATCGCCGGCGACCGGCTCGACGGCGAGCCCGGCACGATCGGCGTTTCGCCGCGCCAGTCGCGGTCCGTTCCCGAGGATGACGCGGTCGTCGAAGACGTCGAGGCCGACGACGTCCGTTCCCTCCGGAACGTGCGGTGCGATCCCCACGAGGGAACGTCCCGTCCCGCAGCCGACGTCGAGGATCCGGTCCGCCCGATCGAGCGGGAGCCGGCTCGCGAGCGCGTCGTACTTCGCCCGCTCGAGCGACCACGGCGTCGGACCGACCAGCCGACGCAGCGTCCGGAGCCCGCGAACGACTCCGACGGATGCGACGAGCGACGCGGCCGCTCGTCGGCTTCGGGACTGCGTTCGGCTCCCGACGACGGTCGCAACCGCGAGCGCGACCGCTACGAGCGCGAGCGATCGAAACCGTCGCCGCCAGTGGTAGACGCCGAAGTAGTACCGCGGTCCGAGCACGCTCACTCGACGCTGAGATCGCTTCCGCCGCGGGCCTGCTCGAACTCGAGTTCGATCTCGAGCTCCGAGGTTCGCTGGCCGGAGAACTCGATCTCGACCTCGATCGGCTCGCGGTACTCGAAGGGGATCTCCCAGCTGCTGCCCGAGATCGTCAGCGAGGCGTCTTCCTCGAGCGCGTCGGCGATCTCGCGGAGAAAGCTCGCCGTCTCGGTCCGCGAGAGGTAGATCTCCTGTTCGAAGAAGCCGTCCGTGATGACCCTGCGGTCGGGGTTCTCGTCGTCGGGGAACTCGACGTTGTTCGCCATGGGGACGAATACCACGCCGTCGATACATAAATGTGCGTGACGGCGTCGACGGCGGCGGAACACTCAACTACCGGCTGCGTGTACGATAGTTCATGACGTTGCTCGAGGCGCTGGGGAACACTCGACGGCTGAAGATCATCCGGGAGCTCTCCCGAGAGCCGAAGTACGTCTCCGAACTCGCCGAATCCGTCGGGATGAACGGGAAATCGGCCGTCCACCACCTCGGTGTGCTCGAGGAGGCGGGGCTCGTCGACCACTACCGACGCGGAAACCGCAAGTACTACCGCCTCGTCAACGACGTCGAACTGTACGCCGCGCCGCCGCCGGAGCGGGCGTTCATCCTCCAGGCTACGGAGCAGTCCGACGAGTCGTCGTAGCGAGTCGAGCACCGGCCCCGACCCCGACTTCCTTTCTTCGAATCCGAGAGCGAAACGTTAGCTAAAGGTATTTACACGACCGTGTTGATTGTGCCCGTATGCCAGAGTGTGCACACTGTGGAGAGGAGTACCCGGCACCGGGTCCGTACAAGAGTCACGTACTCACGTGTACGAACGAGAACGGAGCCGTCCCCGCGGACGAACCCGTCGAGGAGACCGCGTCCGAGTCGTCCGGTTCGAGCGTGGGGTCGGACTCGGAGGCGACGACGATCGATCAGCACATCGAACGCGTCGTCGACGAGCGACTCGAGACCGTCGAGTCCGAACTCGCGCAGATGTCAGAGGACGTCGACGAACTCGAGAATTTCGCGACGATCAGCCTCGGCGAGCGACGGCTCGATCAGGCCGAAGCGAACCTCTCGGAGTATTCGGCGTCGCTCACCGACCTCTCCGAGCGAACGCTCGAGCAAGTCAACGAACTCGAGTCGCGACTCGAGTACCAGACGGTCGTTCTCGCGACGGCCCTCGACGCGCTCGCCGAGGCCGACGTCGACGTCGACACCGAACCGATAGACGCCTACCGGCAGGACCAGATCGTCACCGAGCAGTCGCCCTCGACGCGACTCGAGGAGGCGATCGAGAACCTCGAGTCCTGATGCGGCCCGGGTAGTCCTGCACCGATGGTCGCCGTCCCGTCGGCGATCACCGGGAAACTGCCACACCGACCCGTACGAATCGTCGACCGCGGTCTCGACTCCCGACGTCGGGGAACGTCAGACCTCTCGCACGCCGATAACCCGATCCTGCAGGTAGTCGAGGTACATCGCGTTGAAAATGAGTTTCACCTCGTCGCTGGCCGGAAGCGCCTGGCAGGTAAGGACGATCCCTCGCTCCTCGACTTCCTCGTCGGTGAGGATGAGGTCCATGTCCATCTCGACGTCGCCCTCGTAGACGATGCCGGCGCAGTTCGCACACGAGGCGGCGCGACACTCGTAGGGCCACTCGAACCCCTGATCCTCCGCGGCGTCGAGGATGTATCGTCGGCCGGTGATTTCGACTCTCCCGTAGTCGTCGTCCTCGAGGTCGGCCGCCGCCGCCTTCTCGAAGAGGTCCTCGTCGTCCATATCCCACCCCTGTTCGTTCAGGGTCTCGTAGTTGAGGTACTCGACGGTGCGGACGGGTCCCTCGTCACCGTCGCTGTCACCGCGCTCCGCGGCGTCCTCGCCGAGCCTGACGTGAGGGAGGTTGTGTGACATACACAACCACTAGCCGTGCACCTACTTAGCATCGGTGGTCACCTCCGGCGCCCGGTTCCGGCGGAGTCACTCGCCGTCGACGAACGCGTCGACCCCGTCCTCGAGTCGAGCGAACTCGTCTCCCGGCTCCCCGTCGGCCGCCTCGAGGGCCCGCTCGAAGTGGTCGGCCGTCAGCTCGAGGTCCTCGAGGGCGGCGCCCGATTCGCTCTCGCCCTCAGGGGAGTCGTCCGGGCCGACCCCGGCAGAGGTCTCGACGTACTCTCGAACGGCGTTCATCGCCGCGGTCCGGCAGATCCCCTCGATATCGGAGCCGACGGCACCCTCGGTTCGCTCGGCGAGCACGTCGAGGTCGACGTCGGCCGCGAGCGGACGCTCCCGAAGGTGGATCTCGAAGATCTCCCGTCTGGCCGCCTCGTCGGGCTCCCCGACGCGGACGTGTCGTTCGAACCGCCCCGCTCGCAGGAGCGCGTCGTCGATCCGGTCGGGACGATTCGTCGTCGCGAGGACGACGACGTCCTCGAGATCCTCGAGCCCGTCGAGCTCAGTGAGCAGCTGGGAGACGACGCGTTCGCCGACCGCCGTCTCGCTGGCGTCGCTCCGGGTGCCGGCGATGGCGTCGATCTCGTCGAACACGAGTACCGTCGGCGCGTTCTCGCGGGCCTTGCTGAAGACGTTGCGGATCCCCCGCTCGGACTCGCCGACGTACTTGTCGACGAGTTCGGGCCCCTTGATCGAGATGAAGTTCGACTGAGCCTCGTTGGCGACGGCCCGCGCGAGCAGCGTCTTTCCGGTCCCGGGCGGGCCGTACAGCAGGACGCCGGTCGCCGGGCGCAGCGAGACGCGATCGAAGGCGTCGACGTACTCGAGGGGCCACTGAACCGTTTCCCGAAGGGTTCGCGTCACCTCCTCGAGCCCGCCGACGTCCCCCCAGGTCGCGTCCGGAACCTCGACGAACACCTCCCGCATCGCGGACGGTTCGATCTCGCGCACCGCCGCTTCGAGATCCGCCTCGGCGATCTCGACGGCGTCCAGCCGGTCGGCGGGGAGTTCCACGGATCCGCTCGAGGAGTCCGCTCGAAGCCGGCGCAGCGCACACATCGCGCTCTCCCTGATCAGGTTCTCCAGGTCCGCGCCGACGAAACCGTGCGTGCGCTCGGCGTAACGCTCGAGATCGATTTCGTCGCTGAGGGAAACGTCGGCCGCGTGGATCCCGAGGATTTCGGCTCGCTCGTCGGCGTCCGGCACGCCGATCTCGACCTCGCGGTCGAACCGACCCGGCCGGCGGAGGGCGGGATCGACGGAGTCCACGCGGTTCGTCGTTCCCACGACGACGACCTGGCCCCTGTCGTCGCCGCCGTCGAGCAGGGAGAGCAGCTGGGCGACGATCCTGCGTTCGACGTCGCCGACGTCCTCCCGTTTCGGCGCGATGGCGTCGATCTCGTCGATGAAGACGATCGCCGGCGCGTTCTCCTCGGCCTCCGCGAAGACCTCGCGGAGCCGTTCCTCGCTCTCGCCGTGGTACTTCGAGACAATCTCCGGGCCCCGAAGCGTCTGGAAGTGGGCACCGACCTCGTTGGCCATCGCGCGGGCGATGAGCGTCTTTCCGGTTCCCGGCGGCCCGTACAGCAGGACTCCCTTCGGCGGATCGATGCCGAGTCGATCGAAAACACCGGGATACCGCATCGGCAACTCGACGACCTCCCGCACCTGCTCGAGTTCGTCCTCGAGACCGCCGACGTCGTCGTAGGTCACCGCGGGAGCCGTCGCACCGCGATCCTCGTCGTCGACCGTCGCCGGTTCGGGAGCGATAACGATCGACGTCCACTCCTCGACGGCGGCGGGATCGGCCGGGTCGACGTCGACGACCTCGATCGAGATGGGGCGAGCGGACTCGGCGTCGATCGATACCGTCTCCCCGTCCGAAACGACCCGCCCGACGAGCGCGTCCCGCTGGGCGAACTCGAGCGCCTCGGCGGAGGAGACGTCGTCGGGTAACGCTATCGAGACCCGCTCGGCGGACCTGACCTCGGCTGGTTCGACGCGAATGCGGTCTCCCGCGTCGACGTCGAGTCGCCCCGAGAGCTCCTGATCGAGACGGATCGTTCGCTCCGTCCGCTCCTCGGACGGGCGCGACAGCACTTCGACGACGGCCGATTCGCCCGTCGGCCCCTCGAGAGAAACGTACTCTCCGGATTCGACGCCGAGCGAGCCCATCACGTCCCGCTCGAGGACGGCGACGGAGCGTTCCCGCTGGTTCGAGACGAGCGGTTTGACGGTGAGTTTCATCGATGAAGTCGTCCTTTGGTAACGTGTCACGCTCGGACGCAAGAACGTTTGGATCGAATCCCGAACGGACTGCCTCCGGAGTGTGGATCCGATCCGAACGACCACGCCGTCGTCTGGTCCGGATCGAACGAATGTTTATCAACAATGACGTTGAGAAGTGATACGGACCATGACAGACAGTGACTTGGAGGACTTCCTGATCCTCCGCGCGCTCGACGACCCGATCACCGAGTCCGAACTCGAGGCCGCCGGCGAACAGTCCGGGGAGACCCTCGAGGAACTCCGCGACGAAGGCGTCGGAATCCGCTGGGTCGACTCCGAGGTACTGACGAACGGGGACGGGAAGATCACTGGAACCTTCTGTCACTACCGGGCCGAAGACACGGATGCCGTTCGGGAACACGCCGAGCGCGCGGGTCTCCCGGCGACGCGAATCGATCGACGCGGGGAGCCTCTCGAGGGCGAGTAGCGCCGGTATCGTCGCTAAACTGTTCGCGACTGCGAAAACGCTCGGCGTTTCGACTATCGATGGGTGAAGAGTATGAAAGGAAGCGGCGAATCGGATTTCCCAGAGGGTCGCCCACTCCAGTACTCGCCGAAACGCAGGCGAGCTTATCTTCCGTGTTCGGGATGGGTACGGGAGG
>NZ_JBLRWX010000082.1:0-16628 GCF_047921035.1 Natronococcus sp. | reverse complement strand
GGGATAGCGGTCGATCATCCCGTTCCAGACCGCTCGCGCTCCGTCGTACCGGGGGTCGTCCGGAACGACGAGATCGCCGCGGAGTCCAGCCTGCAGGTCGGTCACGGCGGACTCGGGCAGCTCGACCGGTTGCTTCGCTCTCGAGGCGTCCATACGAGAGCTGAGGCCTCGAGCGAGCATAACCGAATGCGAGCGTTTCGCGTACAGTCGTGCCCGCGGAGAGAAGGGAATCGCCGGCGGGAACGATCAGGAGAGGTCTTCGAACGTCGGGCGCTCGAGGTCGCCGGGGAACTCCTCGACGGGGGTCTGGAGCTGGTCGCCGGTCTCCATGTCCTTGACAGTCACCTCGTCGTTTGCCAGATCCTGCTCGCCAACGATGACGACCGTCTCGGCGTTGATCGAGTCCGCGTAGTCGAGTTGAGCGCCGAACGATCGGCCGGCGACGTCGGTTTCGACGACGTGACCCCGCTCGCGCAGCTCGCGGGTAATGCGAGCGGCCTCGGCGCGGGTGTCGCCGACCTGGAGCACGTAGTAGTCGGTGGTCACTTCCTCCTCGGGCCAGACGCCCGCGCGCTGACAGAGCAAGGAGAGTGTCGCGTGGCCCGGCGCGACCCCGACCGCGGGGGTGGGCTGGCCGCCGAAGCTCTCGATGAGGTCGTCGTAGCGCCCGCCGCCGAAGATCGATCGGGAGACCTCGCCCGTCGAGTCGAAACACTCGAAGACGACGCCGGTGTAGTAGTCGAGCCCGCGGGCCGTCTCGAGCGAGATCGTACAGTACTCGCGGGCCCCGAAGTCCTCGGCCGCCTCGAGGACGTTCTGGAGGTTCTCGACGGCCGCCGTCACTCGCTCGGTGTCGGCGAACGATTCGACGGCCTCGAGGTCGCCTCCTGCAATGAGATCGTCGAACTCGGCGGCCTGGTCGTACGTCAGCCCCGCTTCCGCCAGCAGGTCGTGGTACTCGGCGCTGGAGATCTTGTCGGACTTGTCGACGGCTCGGATCGCCTCGGTGACGTCGACGTCGGCCTCGTAGCTCTCGAGCACGCCGCCGAGGATGTCCCGGTGGGAGATCCGAAACTCGAAGTGGTCGCCAGTGAGTCCGAGGTCGGTCAGGGCGGCGGCGGCCCACGCGAGGATCTCGGCGTCGGCCGCCGGATCCGAGGAGCCGAAGATGTCGACGTTGGTCTGGTAGAACTCGCGCTGGCGGCCCTGCTGGACCTGCTCGTAGCGCCAGAACGGGCGCGTCGAGAACCACTTGATCGGCTTCGAGAGCTCCTGTTGTTTGGCGACGACCATCCGCGCGACCGTCGGCGTCAGTTCGGGGGTCAGCGTGACGTGGCGCCCGCCCTGATCCTCGAAGGCGTACAGCTCCTCGACGATCTCGTCGCCGCTCTTGTCGGTCCACATCTCCGCGCGCTCGAGCGCGGGGGTGCCGATCTCGCGGAAGCCGTACCTGCGGGCGGTGTCCTCGAGCGTGTCGATGGTCGCCCGCCTGGCGGCCATCTCGCCGGGGTAGAAGTCACGAAACCCCTTGATGCCGTCGTACATACCCCACCGTTCGGCGACGGCGACCTTCTAACCTTTCGTTTGGGCGGCGACCGATAGAATCCGGAACACCGGTCGCGACGAGCCGTACTCGTCGCTCGAGAGGGCGGAAACATTTATACGGCGTCAGCGAAGGCGTCGTATGCCTCCGCGAACCGATCGGACCGCTCCCGAGACGCTCGACGACGGCGAGTTACGGGAGCTGGGCCTGGCGGTCGGCTTCTGCGAACTCGCCGGCGTCGTCCCCGGTCTGCTGACCGCCGACGACGTAAGCGAGTGGTATCCGGCCCTCGAGAAACCGCCGAAAACGCCGCCGGGCTGGGTGTTTCCGCCCGTCTGGACGGTTCTGTTCGCGACGATGGGGGTCGCATGGCACCTGGTCCGTCGGGACCGAACCGCGAATCCGAGGCGAAAACGCCGGGCCGAGCGGGCGTTCCTCCTGCAGCTCGCGTTGAACGCGCTCTGGTCGCTCGTCTTCTTCGGTCGGCGGTCGACCCTCGGGGGGCTCGTCGTCATCGCGTCGCTCGGGCCGGCGATCGCCGTGACGATCGCGGCGTTCGCGCGCATCGATCGCCGGGCGGCGCTGTTGCTGGTGCCGTACCTGTGCTGGGTCGCGTTCGCGACGACGCTGAACTACGGGCTCTGGAAACGCAACCACGGTCGGGAGTAGCGCTCGGTCACCGGACGTTCGTCACGTACGTCTGCTCGTGGTCGGGGAACAGTTCTCCGATCGCCCCGGGGCCGTCCTCCGCGGCGATGAGCGCGCGCAGCTCCGCCTCGTAGTCCGCGCGGTCGATCGACTCGCTCGGGCCGACGGTCACCTCGAGGTGGTCCTCGACGAGCCGGTCGACCGCCGTCCGACCGAACCCCGACAGCGGCGCGATGTAGTCGACGTCGTGGCGATCCTCGAGGCTCTGGGCCTGAGCCCGGGAGACGGTCGGCACTCGGTCGTCCCGGCGGGTGCCGTCGGCGATCGCGTCGAAGCGGTCCTCGGCGAGGGCCTCGAGGGCGTGCTGGTGGACGTGCTGGATCCCGTTGCGGGGAAAGCCGTCCTCGCGGATCCGCTCGACGGCCTCCCGGGCGACCTCGCGCTCGAGTTCGAGACGCTCGAACTCGAAGCCGGCCGTGTCGGCGGTCTCGCGGGCGTGTTTCCAGTCGTCGCTGACGCCGAAGCTGACCGTGACGAGCGTGACGTCGTAAAACTCCTCGAGGACGAGCGCCGCGAGCGTCGAATCCTTGCCCCCGCTGTAGAGCAGTCCGAGCTCCATCAGCGGCGCTTGATGTCGAAGCTCTTCGAGTCGGGTTTGAGCTCCTGGAGGAGCTGTTTCATCTTCTCGTCGTCGATCTTGCCCTGGATGCGCCCGCTGCGAGCCAGCGCAATCACCTGCTGTTCGACCTGTTCGCCGAACTGTTCCTTGCTCATCTTGACCGTGTTGAGCCGTTTTCGCGCGTCGTCGGTCAGGTGCTGGCGGAGCAGCGCCTGCTTCTGGGCTTCGGCCTGCTGCTGGGCGGCTTCCTGGCTCGCCCGGTCGGCCTCACCGCCCCCTTCGGCGCGGTCCTGTAGCTGCTCCATCTTCTTCTGTCGGAGCTCCTCGAGTTTCTCCTCGTCGGGTGAGCCGCTCATAGTGGGCCCTTGCGCGCGGGCGCAGAAAATGATTACGGACGGTGAGAGAGAGACGCCACTGATCGGCGAGCGGTCCGAAAACGATCCTTCGAAAGCGGTCTTACGCGTAGCGCTCGAGCTCCGGACGGTCGAGCTCCTCGAGAACCTCGCCGGCGGTGTCGTCGAGCAGGCTTCGGCCCGCGGGCGTGATGCGCCGACCCTCGCCCTCGGCGGTCTCGACGAGGTCCTCCTCCTCGAGCTGCTGGAGGATCGTCCGGATCACGTTCTTCGAGCCGTCGGTGCGTCGGTCGGGGGCGACGCGGTAGCGGTTCGACCCGCTCTTGCCGCCGCCGTACTCGGTGGAGAGTCGCTCGACGCCGACGGGACCGCGGTCGGCGACCTTCCGGAGGAGGCTCGCGGCGCGGGTCGCCCAGAAGTCCTCCTGCTCGGGGGGCAGCTCGCGGTCGACGCCAGTCTTGGCGAACTGGCTCCAGTCGGGTTCGTCGAGTCGGTCCTCGAGGTCCTCGGCGAGCGCCTCGATGAGGTCGTCTGCCGGAACGTCGTACATCGTAGCCATTGGCGTTGGGTTCCCTGCCGCGGCATTTAAGGCCATCGTCTTTCCCCGAGCTCGACCTCGAGGACCGTTCTCGCGGTCCGGACCGTTTTTCGTGCTGGCCCCGAAACGCCGGGTATGGACGAACGCGCCGCACTGGCGCTGCTGGAGGGGGAACTCGACCCGGTCGGCGACGACGCCGCCGTCGTCGACGGGCTGGTCGTGACGACCGATATGCTCCACGAGCGGACGGACTTTCCGCCCGGGACGAGCCGCTACACGGCCGGCTGGCGGTCGGTCGGCGCCTCGCTGTCGGACGTCGCCGCGATGGGGGCCGACGTGACGGCCGCGGTCGCCGCCTACGCCGCACCGGCGTTCGTCGCGGACGAACTGCTCGCGTTCGTTCGGGGCGCACGCGACGTCTGTGAACTCGTCGACGGCGAGTACGTCGGCGGCGACCTCGACGGCCACGAGGAGTTCACCGTCGCGACGACCGCGATCGGGCGGACCGACGACCCCGTCCCCCGCAGCGGCGCTCGACCCGGTGACGCGGTCTGCGTCACCGGAACGCTCGGACGGAGCGCGGCCGCCCTCGAGCTGTTTCGGCGGGGCAGGTGCGAGGACGACACCGACGCCTGCGAGCGCGCGAACGAGCTGTTCCGGTTCGAGCCCCGGGTCGCGGCCGGACGGGCGCTCGCCCCGAACGCGACGGCGATGATGGACTCGAGCGACGGGCTGGCACGATCGCTTCACCAACTTTCGGAGGCCAGCGGCTGCGGATTCGCGGTCGACAGCGAGGCGATTCCGGTCGACGACGCCGTACGGTCGATTTCGGAACGCAGCGAGGAGGCCCTCGAGCGAGCAACGACGTTCGGCGAGGACTTCGAGCTGATCGCGACGGTGCCCGAGGCGGCACTCGAGACGGTTCGCGACGCGGTCGACGTCCCGGTTTCGACGATCGGGACCGTCCTCGAGCGCGACGAGGGAATCACCCTCGACGGGGAGCCCCTCGCGGACCGGGGGTACACCCACGGCGAGGACTGATCACTGCACGACGGCGATCGGGACCGGCATGAAACACAGCAGGCCGAGCCCGAAGGTGACGGCGCCGAGCAGGAATCGCCCGGTACCGAGCCGTTCGTCGGAGACCGGTCGCGCCGGGCCGACCGAGGCCAGGACCGCGGTGAAGATCCCCCAGAACACCCAGATGAACACCGAGTTGCCGCTGTGGCCGCTCACGTAGTAGAGGTACGCCGCGAGCCCGAACAGCACCCCCGGAACCAGCGCTGCGATCGTCTCCTGAAGGTTCCCGGCCATCGCCCGGAGGATGTGGCCGCCGTCGAGCTGGCCGACCGGGATGAGATTGAGAAAGGTGACGAACATCCCGACCCAGCCGCCGATGACGACGGGGTTGACCGCCGTGGCGGGATCCTCCCGGTACAGCGGCTGATCGAAGGCGACCGCGAGCCACTCGAGCAGCAGGGGGTAGCCGAGCTCGATCTGGATCGCGTTCGGATCCGCGACGACGTCCTCGGGCGCGGTGACAGGGGGCAGATGGAGCCCGACGACCGTGACGACGACGGTCGCGACCAGCCCCGCCAGCGGGCCGGCGACGCCGATGTCGAACAGCGCCTTCCGGTCGGGCATCCGCCCTTTCATCTTGATCACGGCGCCCATCGTCCCGATCAGCGTCGGCACCGGGATGAAGTAGGGAAGGGAGGCCTCGACCCCGTGGTAACGGCTCAGCACGTAGTGGCCCATCTCGTGGACGCCGAGAACGCCCAGAATGGCGACCATGAACGGCCAGGCCTCCCACATCGCCAGCGGGTTCGCGAACGGATCGATGTGGTACCACATCGACCCGGCGAACAGCGTCGAGACGACGGTCGCGAGCAACAGCAGAACGTTCGTCCAGGGAATCCCGTCGATCCCGATAGACCGGGGTTCGGCGACAAGGACGTACTCGCCGTGGCGCCGCGTCAGCTCGACGTCGTACCCCGCCTCACGAAAGACCGGCCACAACTCCTGCATCAGCGGTTCGGGGGCGACCAGCGGATCGCCGTAGTAGACGAACTGCTCGTCCTTCCGTCGAGTTTCGTAGACCGCAAACACCGACTCGATGCGCTCGAGCGGCGGTCCGTTCTCCGGGGACGGGCTCCGGTCTCCCGTCGCCCCGTAGCCGGACGAATCGACGTCGTCCATCGTCCGAAGTCAGCGGTTGCTCGTATAAATCGCCTTCCCTATAGGCGTCGTTGAAAGCCAGTGCACTCCCGCTCGCGAACCGGCGGCCAGCACGACCGATGCTGGCCGCTCGAGTGCGATCGGTGAGTAAATCGTTTCGAGGACGACTACAGACGACGGCGATCGCTCTCGAAGAACTGAGTGACCCCGCGTGCCGAGACAGTCAGTCGGACGCGGGTGAGACCGCAATCGTTCGATCAGGGGGGATGCCCGTGCCGGGTGGCGTCCGTGACGCGTCAGCGCGGGTGGTTCGGGTGTGGTCCGTCGAGAGGACGACAGCTCAAGCGGACTGCACGCGCCAGGTCGTCGCGCTCGTGTACGACCACTTCTCGACCTCGAGGTCGCCGTCCGAATCCGAGAGTTTGACCATCAGCGCGCCGATCTCCTTCGGGGACATGCCGACGTCGTCGGAGATGAACTTCCCCTTGAAGTACAGCTCGCCGTCTTCGACCTGTTCGCGCAGGTAGTTTTTCAGCCGCCGTTCTTTGCTTTCCGTGGAGGATTGGGCTGTCGTGCTCATCGACATCACTCTCTTGCAGCCAGTATATGTTATAAAGTAAGGACGATTAGCGATTTTTTGGTTGCATTTAGCGCACAGTCGAATAATAGGTACATTATCGGCGCCCTCGAGACGTTTCACGACAGCACGAGACGACGTTAAACGTTTTATAGACTTACCTAACGTATTATTCTCTTCTAAATCATAGTATTATATGAAATAACAATTTAATAGACTGTTTCAGTAGGGCTTGCAGTGTCATGCCGCTCAACGACACTCCGGAGATCCGCCTGCTATGGCAAGCTTCGGAACGACTCTGCGTCCGGGGGGACGAACTCGAGAATCGGCAGAACGGCGGCTACGACCGCTCGTGAACCCAGAACTCGTCCTCGACGGTAACTTCCTTCTTGAACAGCGGCACCTCGTCCTTCAGCCGGTTGATCCCGTCCTCGACCGTTCGGAACGCCTCCTCGCGGTGACCTGCGAGGACGACGACAAAGACGATGTCCTCGCCGTCGGCGACGACGCCGGTTCGGTGGTAGAGTTCGACGTCCAGCACGCCGTCCCGGGACTCGAGGTCCGCCTCGAGGGCGGCCATCCGCTCGTCGGCGACGCCCTCGTACTTCTCGAACTCGAGGTACTCCGTCCGCGCGTCGTCGGGATCGTCCTTCGCCCGCACTCGACCCGTAAACGTCGCGATGGCGCCCGAGCGGTCGGCCCGGGGCGAACGCTTGACTCGCGCGACGAGCGACTCGAGGGTCTCGTAGGGCTCTTCCGCCTCGAGAGCCTTGACGAGGGCGTCCTCCTCGAGGTCGCCGGGGCCGGAGACGGTCGCGAGGACGTTCTCGAGGTCGTCGGACGGGTCGCCGACAACGAGCGTCGGGTACCGGAGTCTGGGGACGCCGACGACGACGGCGTACTCGCAGTCGGTCGAGAGCGCCGCCAGCGCGTCCGCGACCGACATCCCCGTCCCCGAGGCGGTCCAGTCGCCGTCGGCCCCGAGCGCGTAGGTGACGTCGCCGCCGATCGTCAGCGATTCCTGGGTGCCGTCCGCGATCGTCGCGTCGTACCGGACGACGCCGACGCGTCCCTCGCGGGAGAGCCGATCGACGACCCGGTCGACGACGCGCTCGAGCCGTTCGTCGCTCGTCCCGCGGTTCAGGCAGCCGAGTACGTACATGTCGGAGGATTGGTTCGGTTCCGGTTTGTAGCTGTCGACGGGGAGCGGTCTTTGGTCCCGCGACGCGTAGTCGCGGGTATGGTCAGTCGAATCGGCTTCACCGGCGACGTCATGCTCGGTCGGGTCGTCGACGACCGCCAGCGGCGACGCCCCGTCGACGCGGTGTGGGGGACCGTCCTCGAGCGGCTTCGCGGACTCGACGGGCTGGTCATCAACCTCGAGTGCGTCCTCTCGACGCGGGGGAGCCGGTGGCGACGCACGCACCGCCCGTTTCACTTCCGCGCGGATCCCGACTGGGCCGTGCCTGCCCTCGAGCGAGCCGGCGTCGACGTCTGCGCGCTGGCGAACAACCACGTCCTCGACTACGAGGAGATCGCACTGCGGGACACCCTGGCGAACCTGGACGGGGCCGGAATCGCTCGTACCGGTGCGGGCGAGACGCTCGAGGAGGCGCTCGAGCCCGCCATCGTCTCCGTCGACGGCCTCGACGTGGCGGTCGTCTCGTTCACCGACAACACCCCCGAGTACGCGGCCGACGACGCCTCGCCGGGAACGGCCTGGATCGAGATCGACCGCGAGAACCCGGAGACGAGGCGGCGCGTCCGCGAGGCGCTCGAGCGTGCTCGCGGGACGGATCCGGACCTGCTGGTCGCCTCCCTGCACTGGGGGCCGAACATGGTCGAGGAACCCCCCGCGTCGTTCCGCGAGTTCGGCCGCTGGCTCGTCGAGCAGGGCGTCGACGTCGTCCACGGCCACAGCGCCCACGTCTTCCAGGGAGTCGAGGTCCACGAGGGACGGCCGATCCTCTACGATACGGGCGACTTCGTCGACGACTACGCGGTCGACTCGCGGCTGCGAAACGATCGGAGCTTCCTGTTCGTGCTGCGGATCGCCGACGACGGGGAGGTGCTCGAGTGTCGCCTCCACCCGACCGAGATCGACGACTGTGCGGTCCACGAGGCGCCTCCCGACGCGGCCGACTGGGCCCGCGAGCGCATGCGGGAGCTGTCCGCGCCGTTCGGAACCGCCTTCGACCGGGACGGATCGGCGCTGGTCCTCTCGCTCGAGGACTGATCGACACCTTGCGGGGCGATCTGTCGGGCGTCACGGGAGCCCGTCACAGCCGCCGCGGAGTTGGCAATCCTTAAGATAGCGACCCCGCTACACCGCATTAGGATGAAAGTGGTCGTTTCTATCGGCGGGAGTGTCCTCGTCCCCGAGCCCGGGGCCGATCGGGTGTCCGAACACGCCGCGGTCATCGAGGACCTGGTCGCGGACGGCTGCCGGGTGGGGACCGTCGTCGGGGGCGGTGGCGTCGCCCGCGAGTATATCGGCGCCGCCCGCGAACTGGGGGCCAACGAGATCGAGCTCGACAAGCTGGGGATCGACGTCACCCGGCTCAACGCGCGCCTGCTCATCGCCGCGCTCGGCGAGGACGCCGTCACCGCGCCGGCCGAGGACTACGAGGAAGCCGGTGACGCCCTTCGGCGCGGCGACATCTCGGTGATGGGCGGGGTCGCACCCGCACAGACGACCGACGCCGTCGGGGCCGCCCTCGCGGAGTACGTTGACGCCGACCTGCTCGTCTACGCGACGAGCGTCCCCGGCGTCTACAGCGACGATCCCAACGAGGTCGACGACGCGACGAAGTACGACTCCCTCTCCGCGGCGGACCTCGTCGACGTCATCGCCGGCCTCGAGATGAACGCCGGCGCCTCCGCACCGGTCGACCTGCTGGCGGCGAAGATCATCGAGCGCTCGGGGATGCGAACGATCGTCCTCGACGGAACCGACCCCGACCGCATCGCCCGCGCGGTCCGCCACGGCGACCACGAGGGAACCGACGTCGTTCCCGACGGCGTCGGCGAGGAGCCGACCTACTGGGCGAGCAACGACCGATGAGCGCCGACGGAAACGACCCGAACGACGGAGCCGAACCGGACGCCGAGAGCCCCTACACCCTCCAGCGCGAGGATGGGGACGACACGCGTCACGTCTTCTGGGCCGACACGGTCGCGGATCGCGTCGAGGAGCGGGATCCCGACGAGCCGATCGTGATCAAGGGCGGCATCTCGCCCTCCGGGGTTCCCCACCTGGGTAACGTCAACGAGGTCATGCGGGGCTACTACATCGCCGAGGTGCTCCGCGAGCGCGGTCACGAGGTCCGCCAGGTCTTTACCGCCGACGACCGCGACCCGCTTCGGAAGCTCCCTCGCACGCTCTGTGACCTCGAGGGGAACCTCGTCGATCTGGGGGAGGTCGACGCGGGCGCGCTCGGCCGAAACCTCGGCTCGCCGTACACCGACATTCCGGACCCCTTCGGCTGCTGTGACTCCTACGGCGCGCACTTCTCGAGGATCATCCAGGACAGCGCCGATGCGATGGACGTCCCGATCGAGCTGGTCTCGACGACCGAACTCTACACCGACGGCGAGTTCGACGACGTCACCCGTCACGTCCTGGCCAATCAGGATCGGGCCCGCAAGGTGCTCTCGCAGTACCAGGACAAGGTCGACGAGGAGTACGTCCCGTTCAACCCGATCTGCGAGGAGTGTGGAAAGATCACCGAGACCGTCACCGGCATCGACTTGGAGAGCGACCCCGCGACCGTCGACTACCGCTGTACCGACATGGACGCCGGCGACCGGACCATCGAGGGCTGTGGCCACGAGGGGACGGCCACCATCCGCGAGGGGAAGATGCCCTGGCGCTTCGAGTGGCCCGGCCAGTGGCAGGCCCTGGGCGTCGACTTCGAGCCGTTCGGCAAGGACCACGCCGAGGGTTCCTGGCCCAGCGGCCAGGACGTCGCCCGCAACGTCCTCGAGATCGAACCGCCCGTCCCGATGGTCTACGAGTGGTTCACCCTCGAGGGCGAGCCCTTCTCCTCTTCCGAGGGGAACGTCATCCTCGTCTCGGACGTGCTCGAGCTGCTCGAGCCCGAGGTGCTGCGCTACTTCTTCGCGAAGGACCCCTCGAAGGCGCGGGACTTCAGCATCGAACGCCTCGACCAGCTGGTCGACGAGTTCGACCGCTTCGAGGCGACCTACTTCGGCGAGGTCGAGGCCAGCGATGACGAGCAGGCGTTCGCGGAGCGGGTCTATCCGCTGGTCGTAGACGAACCACGTGAGGACCGCATTCGGCTCCCCTACACCTTCGCCGCGGTGCTCGGGATGTTCGACGACCCCGAACTGCGCGAGGAGGTCGCCCGCAAGGAAGGCCACATCCCCGAGGACGCCCCCGAGTGGGCCGTCGAGGGTGCCTTAGAGCGCGTCGAGCAGGCCCGAAACTGGGCGCGTCGGACCGGCAACGAGTTCGACTACGAGCTCAAGCGCAGCGAGATTCCCGATCACGAGTTCGACCCGTCGACCGAGGACGCCCTCGAGGAGCTCGCCGACTTCGTCGCGGCGGGCCACGAGCCCGACGAGATCCAGGGCGAGATCTACGAGACCGCGAAGCGCCACGACGTCGGCGTCGGCGACTTCTTCGGCGCCGGCTACCGGCTCTTCTTCGACGAGGAGCAGGGGCCGAAGCTCGGCCCGTTCCTCGGAAAGCTCGACCGGGAGTTCGTCGTCGCGCGACTCCGTCGGGAACGCTAACAGGTTCTCTACCGTCCCCCGGCGGGCTCCGGCCAACACAAACCATTTGAGAGACCCACCCCGAACTACGGTAGATGCAACACGGCTCTCCCGCTTTCGTCTCGATGCCGGAACTTTTCGGTTCGTCGACGCTGACGTGGGTGCTCGTCGGTCTCCTCGCGTACTGGTTTCTGATCCTCTCGCTTCGCAACGCCGGACTGCTGCCGAGCTACGTCGGAACCCAGGGACCGATCACGACGTTTCACACCAAACGCGGTCGGGAGTTCCTCGACTGGCTCGCCGGACCGAAGCGGTTCTGGCGGGCGTGGGCCAATATCGGAATCGGCATCGCGATCGTCGTCATGGTCGCGATGTTCGGGTTTCTGCTGTTCGCCGCGATCGCCGCGTTGTCGGCGCCCCAGCCGACGTCGTCGGTCCAGCAACCCCGGAACGTGTTGATCATTCCCGGCGTCAACGACTTCCTGCCGCTCTCGGCGACGCCAGGAATCGTCTTCGGGCTGCTCGTCGGTCTGGTCGTCCACGAGGGCGGCCACGGCCTGCTCTGTCGCGTCGAGGACATCGACATCGAATCGATGGGCGTCGCGATGCTCGCGGTCCTCCCGATCGGGGCCTTCGTCGAGCCCGACCAGGAGAGCAGCAAGAAGGCCGACCGCGGAGCCCAGACCCGGATGTTCGCCGCCGGCGTCACCAACAACTTCGCGATCACGATCGTCGCGTTCGCCCTGCTTTTCGGACCCGTCGCCGGCTCGATCGCCGTCGCTCCCGGCGCCGCCGTCGGCGGGGTCGCCCCCGGCTCGCCCGCTGCCGACGCCGGCCTCGAGCCCAACGACCGCATCACGGCCATAAACGGCGAGGAGATCGAGGACAACGATCACTTCCTCGAACTGCTCGAGACCGCCGACGGCGAGACGGTCGAACTCGAGCGAAACGACGAGGAGACCGTAACGGTCCAGCGCTCGCTGGTCGTTACCGCCGCAGCCGCCGACAACCCGGCCGGCGTCGGGGTCGGCGATACGATCTTCGCCGTCGACGGCCAGTCGGTCGCGAGCGAGGACGAACTGCTCGAGGCCGCCGGCGACGACGAGGTCGTCACGCTGACGATAGACGAGGACGGCGAGACCGCCGAGCGGGACGTGCCGATCGGCGCGGCGGTCGAAATCGCCGAGGACGGGCCGCTCGCAAACGCCGGCGCCCCGGCCGGCGAACGGATGGTCGTCACCGAGTTCGACGGCGACCGCGTCGACTCCCAGGACACGCTCGAGGACCGGATCGGCGCGACCGATCCCGACGACGACGTGACCGTGGCCGGCTACCTCGACGGCGAGCGCGTCGAGTATGAGATCACCCTCGGCGAGCGCAGCCAGGTGACCGGCGGCGGAACCGCGGGCTACCATCCGATTTCCGGCGTCTCCGGCATCTCCGCCGAAGCGCTCGGCGTCCAGCACTACCCCGCCGACGCCTACCTGACCGTCCTCGGTGGCGACGGCGATACCGAGATCAGCCCGCTCGTGGACTCGTTCCTCGGGAAGATCGGCTTCGCGCTGTTCCTCCCGCTGGCGGGCTTTCTCGACGTCCTGCCGTTCAACTTCGCGGGCTTTACCGGCGGGATCGAGAACTTCTACCAGGTCGAGGGCTCGCTCTCGATGCTCGGCGACTGGACGGTGTTCGCGATCGCGAACCTGCTGTTCTGGACCGGGTGGATCAACGTTCAGCTGGGCTTTTTCAACTGCATCCCGGCGTTCCCGCTCGACGGCGGGCACATTCTCCGGACCAGCACGGAGGCAGTGATGTCGCGGCTGCCGATCGACGCCACCCGCGGGATGGTTCGGATGGTGACGACGACGGTCGGGCTGGCGATGCTCGCCAGCTTCCTGCTGATGCTGTTTGGGCCACAGCTGCTGAACTGAGCGGGCCGCTTTCGATCGTCGACGGGGGTCTTCTCCGAACCCCTCCCTTCGAGCGTGATCGCGTTCGAGCTGACTCCGACAGCCCGTCGCGGTGGCTCTCGACGTCGATCCGGAACGGGAGTCAGAGAACCGTTACGCCCTCGAGACCGACCGTTCGACTACTCCTCCTCGTCGATCCCGTGGCGGTCATAGAACTCCTCGGGCGTGTCCTCGATGCGCTCGAAGTCGGCGTCGAAGTAGTGTTCGTGGTGGCGAACGACCTGTTCGACGATCCAGGCGCTGAACTCCTCGTTGAAGCGCCACTCGCCGTCCATCTCGGGGATCTCGAAGCGCTCGTCGGTCGAGAAGGCCGCGTAGACGTGGAAGAACCCGAGGATGACGTCGGCGAAGTCCCGGGCCTTCTCGGCGCCGCTCTCCCGGCGGTCGGCGAGTTCGTCGTGGCCGTCGTCGGTCAACTCGAAGTACTTCCGGTCGGGTTCGTCCTCGCGTTCGATCCGCTCGGCCCACCCTTTCTCTTCGAACTTGTAGAGGATGGGGTACACCGAGCCGTAGGACGGTTCCCAGTGGCCGCCGCTGATATCGCGGATCTCCTTGAGAATCTCGTACCCGTACCGGGGTTTCTCCTCGAGCAACTCGAGGACGAGATACGCGATCACTCCCTTCGGCGGGCCACTCTTCCGCATGTGACTCGAGGTTTTGACGGACGTACGTAAAGGGTTTCGGTCACCCCCGTTTACGAAGGCTCGAGGGGAACGCGGGTTGCGGAGCCGTCGATCGACGTCGTCGGCGATTCGAACCGCCCGGTGAGTTCTGGCGACCGGCGGGGGGACACCCTGGACCGAGTGTCCCACGCGAGACACCTCGTACCGAGTGTACTGTCGGGGTCGACTCGAAGACGAGCCAGACTCTCCCCATAACCGAAGGTTGGTGCGGTGTTCGAGATGGGCGACCTCGGATGCCAAGGACTACTCCGCTCGGAGTTCGACGGCACCGGCCATCACCTCCGGGTGCGTTTCACAGAGGTACTGTTGGACTTCGGCGGTCACCTCGACGTCGATCGTCGTCGACTCCCCTTCGCTCTCGAGGAACACCGAGGCCGCGACGGGCTCGGACCCGTCCCACAGTGCGAAGTTGTGGACGTCTCCGTCCCCGTTCGTGACCCGGAACTCGTACTCGCGACCCTCGTAGAGAACGATATCCGGGTTCTCCACGTCCTCGATAGCCTCGGGCTCGAGACCGATCCAGCCGTCGGCGTCGGCTTCGAACTCGAGCGTCGAGACGTCCGCCCACTCGTCCTCGTCGTCCTCCGGTGGATCGGGGTCGTCGGTATCGGCTTCGTCGGTGACCGTCTCGTCGCTCTCGTTCTGATCGGGCTCGCCCTCGCCGTCGCCCGTTCCTTCGGTGCAGCCGGCGGCGAGCGCGACTCCGGCGGTCGCGCCGACCAGCCGGAGCGTCGATCGGCGCGACCGTGGGTCGGTTCGGGGCATCGGTTGGTGTTCGTCCTCGAGGAACCTGAAGTAGCGGCAGACATTCGCGGGGGTCCCATACTGAACGGACGACAGCGCGAAACCCTGTCCTTCTTGACGGCGCCGGCCTAACCCGCGCGTATGGAACGACGACGACCGCCACAGACCGAAGAGGGCTGGTACGTGCTCCACGACTTCCGGTCGATCGACTGGGACGCCTGGCGGGACGCTCCCGAACGGCACCGCTCGAGCGCGCTCGAGGAGGGAATCGACTACCTCTCGGCCGCCGAGGACGCCGTCGACGCCGAGGAGGGAGAGTCGGCGACGTTCGCGATGCTCGGCCACAAGGCCGACCTGCTGGTGCTCCACCTGCGGCCCACGCTATCCGACATCGATGCGCTGGAGCGCGGGTTCGAGCAGACCGCGCTCGCGGAGTACACCGAGCGGGCGGATTCGTACCTCTCCGTTACCGAGGTCTCGGGGTACATGTCCGAGGAGTTCTTCGAGGACGACGCGGAAGTCGAGGACACCGGGATGCGCCGGTACATCGAGACCCGGCTGAAGCCGTCGATCCCCGACAGCGAGTTCGTCAGCTTCTACCCGATGGACAAACGCCGCGGCGATGCGGACAACTGGTACGACCTGCCGTTCGACGAGCGGGCCGACCACCTCTCGAGTCACGGCGAGATCGGCAAGGAGTACGCGGGGCGGGTCACCCAGATCATCTCCGGCAGCATCGGCCTCGACGACTTCGAGTGGGGCGTGACGCTGTTCGCCGACGACCCGACCGAGGTCAAGGATCTGCTCTACGAGATGCGGTTCGACCCCTCGACCTCCCGGTTCGCGGAGTTCGGTCGGTTCCTCTCCGGGCGGCGGTTCCCGCCCGAGCAGCTGGGAGCGTTCCTGGCGGGCGAGCCGATTCCGCAGGATGAGTCCGATCACGGCCATCACCACGGCGGCGAGTCCGCACACGGCGGCCACCATGGCACCGACAGCCATCACGGCGACTCGAGCGGCCACCACCACGGCGATTCCGGCGGTCACCACGGCGGCGGAGACGACGAGGACGAGGAGTCGGTCCGCAGCGAACTCGAGGAGATGGGCGTCTACGCGGGCCAGCCCCACGGCGAGGACGTCCACGCGGTCGTGCTCTACTCGGCGGCCGACTCCGCGGAGCTACACGAGGAGGTCGACGGGCTACGAACGAACTTCGATCACTACGACACCCACGTCAAGACGGCCGTCTACGGGCCGAGCGAGGCGGCGAAGCCGCCTCGGAACGGCGAGCGGGGTACCCGCGAGCCGAGCGAGCTCGCCGACGAGGAGAGCGAGACCGCCGTCGTCAGCCTCTGGGAGACCGAACGCGCCGCAAACACCGCTGCCGGGTTCCTCGCCGACCTGCCCGAAATCGTTCGGCAGGCTGGAGACGATAGGGCGCCTGCCGGCGCCGATGGCGAGCGGGGCGACGGCCCCGCGAGCGACGACTCCTGGGGGACGATGGGGATGTTCTACGCGGTCAAGCCCGAACACCGCGAGGACTTCGTCGACACCTTCGAGGACGCCGGCGCGCTGCTGGCGGACATGGAGGGCCACCGGAAGACCGACCTGCTGGTCAACCGCGAGGACGAGAACGACATGTTCATCGCCAGTCGCTGGGACTCCCGCGAGGACGCCATGCAGTTCTTCCGCAGCGACGCCTTCGCCGACGCCGTCGAGTTCGGCCGGGACGTCCTCGAGAAGCGACCGCGACACGTCTTCCTGGCCTAGAAGGGGTCCGACGGCCCCGTTCCGTCGTAGAAGAGGTAGCCGGCGACGCCGGCCAGCCCGAGTACGAGCGTGAGGTAGGGCCAGTTGCCGGCGTCGTGGTCGGTCAGTGTGGCGTGTGCGACGATAACGACTGCGAAGCCGGCGTTCGCGACCGCCATCGCGAGCAGGAACGAAACGGTCTCCATCGTTCGTAGGGTTCGGCGTCGGTCTGATAGCCGTTTCGGACCGTCACAGCCGGCTCGTTTTCGCTCGAGAGAAGGCGTCTCCGATCGTC
>NZ_JBLRWX010000081.1:0-16656 GCF_047921035.1 Natronococcus sp. | reverse complement strand
GTCTCGAGTTGTAGTCGGATTTTCCGGCGGAAGCCTTCATCTTGTAGCAGCCTCTCCAAAATCTGCGCTATCGAGGTGTAGTTGGTTTCCAGAAGCCTTCGAGCCTCTTCCTCAGTAACCAACTCGATGTCGCTGGTTCGTTGCTGGGTTTCCGTGTTCTCCAGTTGCTGTTCAAGTTGATCGACTTCATCACGTAGTTGCTCGACCTGACGGCGATCACCGATCTTCAATTGTCCTTGCTGCCGAAGGAATCGTGCTTCCTGGATCAGCTCCTGCAGATATTTACTGGCGGATGTTTCGTGTTCTTCGGCTTCTTTCTGCCACTGATTTTTGTGTTCCCTCGGCGGGTATAGTTTGACCAGCGCAGCGTTGTCATTGCTGTTGCTGGTGTTCGTTTGTCTACTCGTCATTTAAAATAAGCACCTCTTAGTGGACGTTTGTCCAAGAATGCTTATTAATCTAGTACTGGATTGAAGGCCTCGGCACTCATAGGGCTCGTCACTACCGGGTGCCGAGTCCGGCTCGGAGCGAGTGGGTCGTCATCGGCCGTGCGAGCCTACGCTCGAGAGCCAAAAGACGGTTTGGATCCCTGCCGTGTTCACTCGGCGCTCGAGCCGTCCGCCGCGAAGGCGGTGTTCCACTCGTCGATGAGATTCTGCAGGCGGTCGTTCTGCGTCCTCGAGAACGTCGCCGGGGCGCGGTCGCTCGCCGTCGGATGCGAGGACCTCGGGGTCGAGTGGGTGGTCTCGGTCGGCTGCTGGTCTGGAGTCGGGTCGGTTCTGGTGGCGTGGGTGTGGGATCGAGTGCTCATTGTCGGTCGAAAGGTCGCGTCGTCGGAAGGCGATGCTGTCGTCGGAGAATCAGGCGAGGGGGTGTACGGGTACGACCGACATCTGTACTGCACCCTTCAGACCGAACCATAATAAATGTTCATGATCTACCGAGTATCGCCGCGATCGGCGACCCGACTGTCGGCACCTGCCCGCCCACAGGTTATACTCGAGGGTAGCGGACCCGAGAACACGGATGGCAGCCACACCGGACGTGAGTTTCGTCGTTCCCGCGAGAAACGAGGCCGACTACCTCCCCGACTGCCTCGAGAGCATCGCGGCCCTCGAGACCAACTACGCCAACGAGGTGATCGTCGTCGACGGCGCCTCGACGGACGGCACCGCCGACGTCGCCCGCGCACACGGCGCGACCGTCCTCGAGGGAACCGGCTCGAGCATCACCGCCGGGCGAAACCTCGGCGGTCGGGAAGCGGACGGGGAGTGGCTGGCCTGTATCGACGCCGACACGCGCGTTCGTCCGAACTACCTGACCGAGATGCTCGGGCTCGTCGAGCGCGAGGACCTCGCCGCCGCCAGTTCGGCCTATCGGATGACCGGCCCCCTACGGGCGAAGCTGATGGAGGGGAGGATCAACCACGTCTTCCCGCGGCTCGGTCGGCCCGTCCTCCCCGGGTTCAACTTCTTCGTCCGCCGGGAGGCGTTTCTCGAGGCCGGGGGCTTCCCCGAGGTGCCGAACGAGGACACGGCCTTTAGCCGACGGCTCGCCGGTCAGTTTCCGACGGGCTACCACGACGCGATCCTCGTCGAGAGCTCCGGCCGGCGGATCGCCGACAGCGGGCTGACGGGGACGCTGTTTCACTACCTCACCCTCGACGCTGGTCGGCTCCAGGCCTCGGTCTGATACGGATTGCCGTGCCGATGTCCCGGCGTAACCGCCGCCCGGGTCGCGGTTGCGCCGGAACTGATGGACGGGAAACCGTATGCATCGGCAGTCGCGGGGCCGTCGCTTTTGCGGGCTCGGCCCCCATCCTCGGGCGTGACGACGGTTCCACCCGAAGCCGAACGACTGCTCGAGAACGAACCGGTGATGGCCCACTTCGCCACCTGCGCCGACGGGCGCCCCCACGCCGCGCCCGTCTGGTTTCGCTACGAGGACGATACCGTCGAGATCGTCACGACGGGCCGAAAGCTCGAGAACATCCGCGAGAACCCGAAGGTCGCGCTGTCGATCCAGGCCGACGACGACGGCGACACGAAGTGGATGGTGACGCTGCTCGGCACCGCGACGATCGTCGAGGACGAGACCGAAACCGACGAAGCCAGACGCCGGATCAACGAGAAGTACGGGGCGCCCAGCGACGCCTACGAGGAGAACCGCCTCGTTCGGATCGACGTCGGCACGGCGAGCTACCAAACCTACTGAACTCGTTCGAGCGCCGAATCGCCGATTCGCCCGCTACTCGAGGCGTTCCCGCGCAGCGGCGATCACCAGCGGCAGCGTGATCGTCGCGTCGGCGTACACCGAGACGTTTTCCGCATCTTTCTCGAGTTTCCCCCACGAGCGGGCCTCCTCGAGGGTCGCCCCCGAGAGCCCGCCCGTCTGCTGGGGATCCATCGTCAGCTGGACCGCGTAGTCGTAGGCGCCGGGCGCGACCAGCATCGTCTGGAGCGTGAAGTTCTTCGGGACGCCGCCGCCGACAACGAAGGCGCCGGCCTCCTCGGCCTCGAACGCGAGGTCGGTCAGCGCGGTCATGTCGGCGAGCGCATCGAGCGAGAACGGCGACGTCTGGGAGTACATCCAGGCCTGTAGCCCGAGGACGGAGTCCTGGACCGCGGGGCAGTAGATCGGCACGTCGTGCTCGTAGGCGGCGGCCGCGATACCCGATCCTTCCTCGACGTCCTCTCGTTCGTTGATCTCGGCATTGGCCCGACCCAGTTCTCGGGTCAGGCGTTCGATCGAGACGGGGCCCGACTCCTCGGCTTCCGCCTCGAGCACCGGAAAGACCTCCTCGCGGAGGTGCGACTCGAACGTCGCGAAGTACTCCTGGGGGAGGTAGACGTTGTAGATCCGGTCGACTCCCTCGTCGCGCAGCGTTTCGTCGTGTTCGCGCTCCGTTTTCCCCTCCGCCTGCACGCAGCCGTGGTGGTGTTTCCCGCCGATCGCTTCGATCGAGTCGTGGGTGAGGTTCGCTCCGGTCGTGATCAGGGCGTCGACGTAGCCGTCCCGGATCAGGTCGGCGACGATCCGGCGCATGCCCGTCGGGACCATCGCACCCGCCAGTCCGAAAAAGACGGTCACGTCGTCGTCGAACATCGCCTCGGTGACGTCGACGGCCTCGTGGAGGTTCGCCGCGCCGACGCCCGCGTTGCCGTACTCGTCGGCGAGTTCGCCGACGGTCATCCCCGCGCGGGCCTCGGCGTGGCCGACGGGGTCGTGTTCGAACGTCTCGCGCTCGGGCGCGTGGCCGTGATCCTCGTCGCTGTCGTGCTCGTCGGTCATATCCTCGAGTCGGCGGGCCAGCGCTTTCAAGACCGCGGTCTCGACGGGATTCGATCGCCGATCGAACTCGAGGGTTCCGGCCCACCCGATCCGTAATCCGACGCGTCCGACGCCGTCGGCGACCCGTGCTCTCTCACGGACGGTCGTCGACGAACTCGTCGGGCGGCGAGAGGTCCGAACCGATCTCGTCGGCCGGGATCGGACGCGGACACGCGACGTCGGCGGCGCTGGTGCGCTCGACGAGCAACTCCCCGTCCCGGAAGAGTTGCACGGCGACGGGTCCGTTCGAGGCCTCGACCGCGAAGCAGGTGGTCTCGCCGGGAGCGACCGCCAGGGACTCGAGGTCGTCCGCCGGGACGTCTTCGACGCCGTCGGCGTCCTCAACGAGTTCCTCGTCTTCGGACGCCTCCTCGCCGCCCGAACCCCTCTCGACGAGCACCTCGCCGAAGAACGCCTCCTGACAGGCGTCGAACTCGGGGTTCGACGCCGTGAGATCGCCCGTGCCCGGAACAACTGGATCGTCCCGGAACGCCTCCGCCGTGCCGACGATGGCGTCGTCGGGAACGCCCTCGAGTTCGCGGACGTCGAACGTCCGGACCCCGTCGACCTCGCCGACCGGTTCGATGACGTTGCCGATCTCGCCGCCGGAGAGGAACGTCGCCTCGAGGATCACGTCGGCGAACTCGCCGACGACCCGCACCGTCTGACAGTCGACGAACTCGATTCGCTCTTCGGGCGGCTCGACGGGGCGCCACCCGAGGGAGACCGGACGCGCCCCGTCGTTGGTCACGCAGAAGACGGCCACGTCGTCGTCCGTACAGGCGGGGACGAGCCGAACGTCGGCGGGGTCCGGCTCCGCGCACGCGGGATCGGCGCCGCCGTCGGTCGCCGTCTCCGTGCCGTCGCCGGCGACCGCGCTACCCGATGCGCCACCGATCACCGCAGCGGTAACGGTGACCCTTCGCAACCACTCTCGTCTGGAAGGGAGCTGTTGTGTCATTGGTTAGTTCCCCGGGAACGGGCCCGAGAGTGAGAGTCCCTTCCCGCGCGACGACCATTGTTATCGGCAGGCTGCAGGGCGGTTCACGGGAGCCAACAGCGCACCTCGAGCGGTCCGTCGACGCCGCCGCGACGATCGGGTCGTCGATCGCTCGAACGGGGCGGCCGGCCAACGGGCGGGCCGAGAGCCGCGTCGAACCGGTCGTCGCCGGCTCGCGCCGATCCGCGGCCGCCAGTACGGAGTCGCTACGTTCCGAGTCGGCGGTGTACGCACCCGTATCCCTCGTCAACGACGGCCTACAGCCCGGTCGGCGACTCGAGGAACGTCGTCTCGAGCCCCCACTCCTCGACGAGTCCCTGCAGCGCCCGAACGCCGAACGTCTCGGTCGCGTAGTGGCCGGCCAGCGCGACGTGGATCCCCGCCTCCCTGGCCTCGTGGTAGACCTGCTGTTTCCCCTCGCCCGTGACGAGGACGTCCGCGCCAGCCTCGACCGCCTCGTCGAGCCAGTCGACGCCGCTGCCGGTGACGACCGCGACCTCCTCGATCTCGTCGGGGCCGAACTCGAGCAGCCGAACGGGTCGGCCGTCGGTCTCGAGTTCCGACTCGAGTCGCTCCGCGAGATCGTCGGGCGCGTAGGCGTCCGGGGCGGTGCCGCGCTGCCCGATGTGTTCGGGGCCGAGTTCGCCGAACGGGGATCGGTCCTCGAGTCCGAGGACGTCGGCGACGCCCGCGGCGTTGCCGAGTTCCTGGTGGCCGTCCAGCGGGAGGTGGGAGACGTACAGCGCGAGGTCGTTCTCGAACAGGGGCTCGAGCCGATCGTACGTTCGTCCCGTCACCCGATCGAACCCGCCCCAGGAGAGCCCGTGGTGGACGACGAGCGCGTCCGCGTCGGCCTCGGCGGCGCGCTCGAACGTCTCGACGGCGCCGTCGACGGCGAACGCGACGTGTTCGACGGTTCCCTCGTCGGGACCCACCTGCAGGCCGTTCGCGCTGGCGTCGAGGTCGGCGTAGTCGTCGGTTCGAAGCCGCTCGTCGAGTCGGTCGGTGAACGTCAAGAGATTCATGCCTCGAGGTGCTCCCGCGAGCGTCTTGTATCCGCCCGGTTCCGTTCGGGTGCGACGGTACGGGTCGGTTCGGCGTTCGCCGAACCGCGTTACATCAGGTAGAACAGCGGGAAGAGGATGACCCAGACGATGTCGACGAAGTGCCAGTAGAGCCCGAAGAACTCCACCGGCCGGTGGTCCTCGAGGTAGGCGTCGATCGACCAGACGCGGTAGATCATGAAGCCGGCGATCAGCAGCCCGAAGATGACGTGCAGCGCGTGCATCCCGGTCGTCACGTAGTAGATCGAGTACTCGAGGCCGTACCACCAGTACTCGCCGTCGGCGAACTTCACGCTGTACTCGTAGGCCTTCACGCCCATGAACGCCAGTCCGAGCCCGACAGTCGCGCCCAGCGTCGCGAGCAGGCCTCGCTTGTTCTTCCGTTCGGCCATCACGAGCGCCAGAACGACCGTGAAACTCGAGGTCAGCAGGATGTACGTGTTCAACAGGCCGGGCCAGGAGGCGAAGGGGACCCGCGTCCAGTCGCCCCAGCCCGCGTGGAGGCGCATGAAGATGTACGCGCCGATGATGGCTCCGAAGACGACGACGTCCGAGGCGAGGAACACCCAGACGCCGAACTTCGTGTTGCCGACCCCCTCGACGGGCCAGCGCTCGGCGATGGCCATCTCGGGGACGACGAACCGCTCGCGCCCGAGTTCGAACAGCGTGTACCCCATGATCGCGACGCCCAGCACGGTCAGTATCGGGTACAGGATGTGCTGTTCGGCACCGGTTCCGACGAGGGTCTCGGGCGGAACGCCGGTCCCCTCCGCGAAGTCGATCGTGTACGGCGTCATCCCCGTCAGTCCGAGGAAGAAGACGAACGTGCCGAACCCGACCCCGATCGGCCAGATGCTGGCGTGATCGGCGTGTTCCTCGCCCGCGGCGGCCTCCGAGGCCGTTCGGTTCTCGTGTGCGACCCCGCCGTCGGGCTGGGCCGCCGAGTCCTCGACGAACTCGAGCGAGCCGCTAGCGTAGCTGGGACGGCCGTCCCAGTTTTCCAGCGGCGGGGGAGAGGGGACTGCCCACTCGGCCGTCCGGGAGAACTTCCAGGGGTTCTCGGGCGCCCGCGGCCCCGCGACGAGGCTGTGGACGAGCGTCGCGAACAGGATCAGGAACGACGCGCCGAAGACGAACGCCCCGACAGTCGAGAGCTGGTGGTAGAGTTGGACGCCCTCGGCGTAGTGGAAGACCCGACGAGGCGTTTCCCAGGCGAGAAACTGCGGGAAGTACAGCAGGTTGAAGCCGACGAAGTAGACCGCGAAGTTGAGCTTGCCCAGCGTCTCGGAGTACATCCGCCCGGTGAGCTTCGGCCACCAGTAGTAGAGGCCGCCGACCAGTGCCGTCACGCCGGAGGCCATCACGTAGTGGAAGTGCGCGACGACCCAGTAGGTGCCCCGGAACTCGTAGTCGAGGACGACCGCGCCCAGGAACACCCCCGTAATACCGCCGAGGATAAAGAGGACGAGCGCCCCCAGCGCGAACAGAAACGGGGTCGTCATCCGCACGCGACCCTTGACCATCGTGTAGATCAGCGCGAAGACGATCAGATCGAACGGGAGCGAGATCCCGATGGTCGTCGCCATCATCAGCGTCTTGATCTCGAGGTTGATCGTCGTCAGGAACATGTGGTGCATCCAGACCAAAAACGACTGGACGGCGACGAGGACCATCGCGATGATGACCCACTTGCGGCCGACGAGTCGCCGTCCCGTGAACGTCTGGAACACCTCGAGCATGATCCCCAGCGCGGGGAAGAAGACGATGTACACCTCCGGGTGCCCGAAGAACCAGAACAGGTGGGCCCACAGCAGGCCCGATCCCTGATCGGTCGCGAAGTACTGGGTGAGCAGCACTCGATCGGACGCCTGCAACAGCAACGCGGCCAGCAGCGCCGCGAAGGCAAACAGCATCATCCAGACGGTCAGCAGCCACGTCCAGGTGAACATCGGCATGTTCCACAGGCCGAGCCCCTCCGCGCGCGAGCGGTGGATCGTCGTGATGAAGTTCACGGAGCCGAGCGTGATCGAGAGCACGAACAGGATCAGCGCGAGCACGGCGCCGTTGCCGCCGGTCGTCGCCTCGAGTGCGGGCGTGTACATCGGCACGTTCAGCGGGGCGTACATCGTCCAGCCGCCGGCGAAGGAACTTCCCTGGAAAAAGGAGATCCCGAACAGGATCCCCGAGAACAGGTAGAACCAGTAGCTCAGGGCATTCAGGCGCGGGAACGCGAGGTCCTTCGCGCCGATCTGGAGCGGGACCAGGTAGTTTGCGAACCCGGACGCGATCGGCGAGAGGAACCAGAACACCATCAGCAAGCCGTGGGTCGAAACCGCCTGGTTGAACTGGTTGTTCGTCAGCAGCCCCGTGCCGCCGCTCTCCCAGAGGTGAGCCCGAAAGAGCAACGCCATGATACCGCCCAGCACCAGGAAAAACAGCGCCGTCACCAGGTAGAGGATCCCGACGTCCTTGTGGTTGGTCGTGACGAGCCACCGCCTGACGCTCGTCTTCGGCGGGAGGTCGCTCACTCGAGGACACCTCCGAGACGGCCACTCGAGCCGATCGGTCGGCCGCCTCCGCTCGAGCGCGACGTCGTGATCGGACCGCTGTGATCTCCCCCCGTTCGGGCTCGCGACACGAGAACCATAGGCAAGGGAACGCTCTCGACCGTCGCGGATATGAAGCTATCCAGCGCGATTGCAAGGTCCCTTTTATCCGAGGCGGTTCGGACTCTCGCTCCGGCTCGGCGGGCTACTCCGCGGGCGGCCGGAACGCTCTGAACGTGTGGTAGTCGAACGCGGTCGCGTCGTCCTCGAGTTCGACCCAGCCGCGGTCGGCGAACACCCGCGACCAGTCGCGGACGTACAGGGGGACCCCGTCGACGTCGCGGACGTCGGTCACGGTCGAGCCGGGGTCGTCGACGGCATCGGCCGTCGGTTCGTCGGCACCAGCCGCAGATCCGCCGGCGTCGGTTTCGGCCGTGACGAGCAGCGAGTCGGTCAGCCGAACCAGTTCGTCGAACACCCACTCGGCCTCGGGCGGGAGGTGCTGGAGCGTCTGGACGGCGTAGACGACGTCGAACCGACCGGTCTCGCGGTCGCGGACGAACTCCTCGAGCGAGCCGTGAGTGAACGTGCCCGTTGCGGCGAGGTCGGGGTAAACCCGATCCATTACCTCGAACGCCGACTCGTTGATATCGACGCCGTGGAGGTCGTCGTACCCGTGCTCGTGAAGGTGAGCGAGGTGGCGACCCGAGCTACAGCCCAGTTCCAGGACGGCCGCGTCGGGACCGACGACGCGGTCGATGATTGCTTCGAGTAGTTCGCTCGTCTCGTTGGGACCGTAGTGGGCGTAGTACGACGGCGAGTACGCGCCCGTTCGCTCCGCCCATCGGTCGTGGATGTCGTCGGTGTTCATCGAAGCAACCCTTCGAATCGCCGGGAACGCGCTGCTCTCGTCTTGAGACCGACGACCCAACGACGTGGTTGCTCGCTCGATAGCGGCGGCGCTCGCCGTGTTCGTTCGTTCGCTCGCTTCACCGCGGCGGATCGGAGCCGTCGATCGGATCCGATCAGAGGCGCGTGAGGTTCTTCGCGCGCGGACCCTTGTCCGCCTGTTCGATTTCGAACTCGACCTCCTGGCCCTCCTCGAGGTCGGGGCCGCCGACGTCTTCCATGTGGAAGAAGACGTCGTCGTCGGTCTCGTCGGTCTCGATGAAGCCGTAGCCGCCAGTGTCGTTGAAGAAGTCGACCGTTCCGGTTGGCATTACTTGTGACTCCGGCCTCCGACCATATATATTCGAGGGGTAGCACTCGCCGGTTCCGACCGAGGGACCGTTTTACGACCTCCCCGTTCGAACGGTACGTGTATGCAACGTGAACAAGTCACGTACGACGACGGCGTGGTGTACGAGTTCGGTCCCGACCTCGAGGCGGTAACGACCGTCGAGTCAGGCGCCGAGTTAACGATCGAGACGAGGGACAGCTTAGACGGCACGATCCGGACGGAGGCGGACGTCATCGAGTCGATCCCCTCCGAAGTCAACGCCGCGACGGGACCGATCGCGGTCGAGGGGGCCGAACCGGGCGACGTCCTCCGGGTCGAAATCGAGGAGATCCGCCTCGCCGAGGAGCAGGGCCGCGTGATCACCATCGGCGGCTTCGGCCTGCTCGACGGCGAGGAGGGGATCGAGTCGCCGAGAACCCGGCTGCTGTCGGTCGAGGGCGACACCCTCACGTTCGGCGACCTCGAGGTCGACGTCGCGCCCGTCATCGGAACGATCGGCGTCGCGACCGACTCCGAGTCGTACACGACGCTGGTCCCCCACGACCACGGCGGGAACCTCGACACGACCGACATGACCGCCGGCTCGGTCGCCTACTTCCCGGTGTTCCAGGAGGGCGCGATGCTCGCGATGGGCGACTGCAAGGCGGCGATGGCCGACGGCGAGATGTGCGGCACCGGCGCGGAGATCGCCACCGAGATCGACGTCACGCTCGAGGTGGTCTCCGATCCCGATCCGGGTCTCGAGCGACCGCTGGTCGAGACGGCCGACGCCTGGAAGACGATCGCCAGCGCCGAGACGCTTCAGGAGGCCTGCAAGCTAGCAAATCGCGACGCGGTCGACCTGCTCGCGGCCGAACACGGCTGGGACGCGACCGACGCCTACATGCTCTCGAGTCTGGTCGGCGGCCTCGAGATCAGCCAGGTCGTCGACCCGCTGGTGACCGCGCGAAACGCCGTGCCGAAGGCGTACCTCGAGTCGCCGTTCTAACTGAAACTGTTTGCATACTGATCACACAGCCGTCGTGCGATCAGGTGCGCACTGACTTTCAGTAGCTACTATAGTTCACCGAACCGCCGCGTCGGACTCGAGAACCGCCTCGAGCAGCCGACGGGTCTCGGAATCGGCCGTCAGGACGACCTGCCAGGTCGAGGGGTCGTATGCGATCACGCCGCAGTCGGCGAGTCGCGGAAGGTGATCGTGCGCGAGCGCGATCTCGATTCGGCGGCGACACGACGGGGCGGTCTCCTCGGACGACACCTTCCGGTTTCTGGCGGCTATCTCGTGAGCGAGGTTCGAGAGCGTCGTCCGTTCGTCGGTACACAGCTGCTCGAGCAGGTAGCGTCGGTGCGGATCCGTTAGCAGCTGCCAGAGGACGTCCGGACCGACGGTGGTCGGTTCCGTTCGCGACATGCGACAACGGTTGGCGGGCACTCGGTCAACGCTGCTCCCTTACCTGTATGGGTGTGATCCGAGGGTGGAGAAACGATTCGGCCGTCAGCAATCGACTGCGTGCGTGTAGACGAACTCCCGAACGAGTTTCCCGGCCAGCGCCGCGGCCTGCCCGTCGTCGCGGTCGTTGACCTCCACGACGTCGAACCCCGTCGCCGCGGGTGCGAGCGCGCGCACGACGTCGCGCATCTCGCGGGGCTCGAGGCCGAACGGCTCCGTGGTTCCCGTTCCCGGCGCGTAGCCCGGATCTGCAGCGTCGATATCGACGCTGCAGTACAGCTCTCGCTCGAGCAGCGCTGAATCAGGCTCCCAGTCGGCGACGTCCTCGGGAGCCACCACGGTGACGTCGGCCTCGCTCGCCCGATCCCACTCGGCCTCGCTGCCGGTCCGGGCGCCGAGGATCACCGCCTCCTCGACGTTGTCGACCGTCTCGAGGATCCGACGAGTGACGCAGGCATGCGAGAGCGGGTTGCCGTCGTAGGCCTCGCGGAGGTCGAGATGGGCGTCGAGGACGACCAGCGCCTCGGGCTCGACGGCGCGGGCGCCCGCGAGCGTGACGGTGTGCTCGCCGCCCAGTAGGAGGGGGACGGCGTCGTCCCAGACGACGTCTCGGACCGTCCCCTCGAGCCACTCGAGGTACTCGCCGACGTCGTCCCACGGGCGAACGTCGCCGTGGTCGACGACGCCCAGCTCCGAGAAGTACCGGTCCGTCCGGTGGTCGTAGTCGTCGAACGTCTCCGAAAAGTGGCGGATGCATCGGGGACCGAAGCGGGTCCCCGGCTGAAAGGTCGTCGAGGCGTCCAGGGGCGCACCGACGACCACGAAGTTCGCGTCCGAGCGATCGGGTCGGCCCGTCGCGTCGGCTCGCTCGCGCTCGTCGGTCGCCCCGGGAAACATTAGACGATCTTTCGCTGGTCTTCCATCTCGAGGAACTCGATGTTCTCGTCGGGCGAGACGTCCTGGTCGTCGGGGACGCGCATCGTCATCGTCTCGTAGGTCTCGAGGTCCATCACCTGCATGTCCGAGCCGTCGACGGAGACGACCTGGCCCTGCTTTCGCTCGACGATCGGGACCCAGATCTTCGCGTCGACGGGCTGGGACAGCGAGCGCTTCTTCCCGTCGAAGACGCCCTCGGCCTCGATTCGGGCCTTGGCGCTGCCGTGTTTGCCGGGCTTGGCCGTCGAGTACGAGTTGATCTTACAGGCCGCGTCGTCGATGACGACGTAGCTTCCTTCCTGGAGGTCGCGAACTTCTTGCTGCTGTTTCGCCATATCGCCGGGTAATCAACCGACGGCCATAAACCGTTTGGAATGCCCGCTCGACGGGTGGAATCCGATACCACGCCCCGTCCGCGGGCTCGACCGAGGGGAGCCCAGTCCGGAGCGAAAACGCCTCGGCCGACGGGGTCGAACGCACGGCCGATGCGAGCCGCGCTCGCGGCGTCGCTGCTCGCCCTCGCGCTCGTCGGCGCCGTGCTGGTCGTTCGGCGCGGTCGGAAGCGGCGGCGCTCCCCGCTCGAGGAGGCCGTCGACGACCGACTCGCGGAGTCGATGGGGCCGGGAACGGGGTCGCACCTCGAGCGCGCGCCGAGGATCCGCCGGCTGGCGGTCCTCGATGAAGACGCCGGCGAACCGGTCTACGCGCCCCGGATCCGGATCGACCTCGGAACGACCGACGCGCCCGGGATGGAACTCGTCTTCGAGTACGTCGCGGGCGTGCTCGAGGCGAGCCACCCGGTGTTCGAGGAGCACGACGAGCGCGTCGCGTACTACGACGTCGAGCTCACGTTCGGTCCCGACGGGCTGCTCGTCTCGGGGGAGTGTCGGCGGGTGACGGTGCCGGCGGAACTCGTCGAGAGACTGCTCGAGGACGACCGCTATCGGGCGTTCGACCTCCGACGGGACATCGAGCGTGCGGACGGCAACGACGACTCGGTCGCGGCGCTGTGGAAGCCGTGTCGGTCGTAGTCGGACGGCTATCGACGTGGTCGTCTCTCGCTACTCGAGCACGCGCTCGATCCGCTTCAGTCCGTCCTCGAGTTCCTCGGTCGGGAGTCCGAACCCGATCCGGAACCGGTCCGGATGGCCGAAGAACTCGCCGGGCGCGAGGACGACGCCCTCCTCGAGGACCGCTCGGCAGAACGACTTCCCGGTCTCGAAGCCGTCGGGAACGGTCACGAAGCCGTTGACGCCGACGGGGTCGTACCACTCGAGGCCGTGGCGCTCGAGAAACGCCCGCACTCGGTCGCGGTGGTCGGCAACGAGTGCGCGGTTTTCGACGAGGATCTCGTCCTCCTGCTCGAGGGCCTGTGTCGCGACGTGCTGGCCGAAGATCGACGGCGAAATGGTCGTGTAGTCCTTCCAGTTCCAGGCCGTCTCGAGCAGGTCCTCGTTCCCGACGAGCCAGCCGAATCGCAGCCCCGCGAGCCCGTAGGACTTCGAGAGGCTCGCGGTCGAGAGGCCGTAGGGGCCGAGGCTCGCGACCGGCGGCAGCGGATCCTCGGCGAGCAGCCTGTAGACTTCGTCACAGAGCAGGTAGGCGTCGTTGTCGGCCGCGAGATCGTACAGGGCCTCGACTTTCTCGAGCGAGTGGTATCTGCCGGTCGGGTTGTTCGGGTTGTTCAGGACGATTAGTTTGGTTTCGGGGCGGATCGCGTCGTCGACGGCGTCGACGTCGAGTTCCCAGTGAGGTGGCTCGAGGGACACTCGAGTTACCTCGCCGACGGCGTCGGGGACGGCGTGCAGCGCCTGGTAGGTCGGGGTGACGACGACGGCGTGCGGGCTCCGCGACGCGGAGCCGGACGGCGAGGCGCCAGCGGCGCCGAGCGTCGGCTCCTGGAGAACCGACAGGAAGGCCAGGAAGTTCGCCTCCTGGGTGCCGCAGGTGCAGAGGACCTCGCTAGTCTCCCGGTCGTAGCGATCCGCGATCTTCGCTCTGAGGTCGGGGTCGCCGTTCGTCGGAATCACGTAGCCCAGTTCGCCGGGATCGGTGTCGAAGCGCTCCGTCGAGAGGCTGCGGACGCCGCTTTCGGCGAGCATGATCTCGGCCTCGTGTTCGTACTCGGCGAACCAGCGCTCGAGGCCGAAGGTGTCGATCTGCATGCTCGAGGGGTAGGGAGCGTTCGTAATCGTTCATTCGGCATGGAGCGCGGACTCGAGAACCGAACGCGAATGATGAGCCGAGTGAAGCCTGGCACGGTGGCGCGCGCTGTCGACCGATTCTCGCTATCGCTCGAACGAGTCGACAGCGCGCGCCACCGCTGTAGTCCGGACGGGCGATCAGACGCGCGGTTCACCGCGGCTCGAGCGACGTTTCCCCACTTCAGGACCAGCGAAAGCCCTCGGGGTCCGCGGGCGGCTCGAGCGGACTCTCGGGCAACTCGCCCGTCACCTCGGGTTCGTTGTACGCCCCCGGCGCGACGTCGTTGGGCGTGTCGGGGTAGAACACCGACGCGAGCGCCTGGAGCTGTCCCCGCCCGACGCCGAGTTCGAACTGGCCGCCGCCGTACAGCGTCATGCCGCGCTCCTGGCAGTAGTCGATCGTCTCGAGCAGCGACTCGAGCGAGCCGAATCGCGAGGGCTTGATGTTCAGCCACTCGGGCTCCCACGGCAGCTCCCGGACATCCTCGAGGCCGTGGATCGGCGCGTCCCAGGAGGTCCGCGAGCGAACGGCCTCGTCCTCGAACAGTTCCTCGGTCCCGTCCTCGAGCGCGGGGTCCTCGAGGACGGCCTCGGGAAAGCCCTCGATCAGGCGTTCGTACAGCTCGGGGCTGACCTCGACGTCGACCTCGGTGCCGCTGTACTGCCCTTTGAGATCGAAGATGCGGACGGCGTCGGTCGCCGCGAGTTCCTCGACCAGCGCGGCGTCCCAGTCGGGGGTCGGATCGAGCTTGAGTTCGAGCCCCGGAACCGCCTCGAGCAACGCCTCGACCCGATCGGTCGAGGGCTCGTCGCCGAGTCGAGTGCTGGCGATAAACCGGACGGGCTCGTACTCGGTCTCGAGTCGCGACGCCAGATCGGTATCGGCCTGCCGCAGCGCAAGGTCGAGCGCGGTGGCCTCGAGGCCCCACCGGCGGTAGTTACGAAAGACCTCGCGTTCGGGCGTGCCCGCCGGAAAGAGATCGAGGTCGGCGAGCCGGCTCGAGAAGGAGTCGATCGTGTACTCGCCGGTGAGGTCGGGCAGCCCCGACTCCGCGAGCGCGTCGTGTTCCTCGGTCTCGTAGGTAACGTCCTCGCCCTTCCCGACGGCGCCGTCGGGTCCCTCGAACGAGAACTGGGTGGTGACGCGGGTGAACCCGCTCGAGGTCTCGCGCTCGAGGCGCTCCCTCGAGACGTCGCCGATCGTCAGCGACAGGTCGGCGATCCGATCGTAGCTCATAGGTGGGTATCGGCGGCCAGCGGAAAGAAGGTTGCAGTGGCGGCGGTCTCGTCTCCTTCTCGGTCGTGTGAACTCCCGTACGTCAGTTCCGGAGCTACTGCGCCGTCCTTCCTTCGGGAGCTCGTTACGGCAGACCGCCTCACTCCTCGCTCCGTCGCTGGCGGAGGTTCTGGCGGGTGAACTGCGGTTTCGCCTGCAGCGAGCCGCCGCCGTCGCGGAACGACCGGTAGAGCTGCACGAGCAACACTGCCGAGAGGACCGCGGCGACGATCGAGGCCTCCGGCGCCCCCAGCGCGTACAGCACGCCCATCGAGAACAGCGACATCGTCAGCAGCATGCCGTAGACGAGCCGTTTGGCGAGCTTGTCGAACACCCCCTCTGAGTCCTCGACGCCGATCCGGACGTAGAGGTTGTCCCGGTCGAGTCGGTCCAGCGTGCGCTCGGTCTTTGGCGCGAGCCGCGTCAGCGATTCGCCGGATTCGCGGAGCTGGCGGCCCGTCTGTTCGGCGTACTGGCGGATCGACTCCTCGCGGTAGCCCTGCTCGGTCAGGTAGTCGGTCGCCGTCGCAATGAAGTCGAAGTCCTCGTCGAGCGTGACGCAGACCCCTTCGACCACCGTCGCGACCCGCAGGACGAGCGCGAGGTTCTTCGGCAGCCGGAAGGGGAACTCGTAGATCGAGTCCTCGATCTGGCCGACGATCTGCTGGACGCGGTACTGCTCGATCTCCTGGCCGCGGGCGTCCTGGATCGCGAGCTCCATTACCTCGGCCATCACCGCCCGATCCGCCTCCGGACTCAGGGTGCCGACCTCGATCAGCGCATCGAGGATGGCGTCGATGTCCTGGTTGGCGACCGCGATGTAGAACTCCACGATCTTCCCCTGGACGAACTCGTCGACCTGGCCGGACATCCCGAAGTCGTAGAAGATGATCGCCCCGTCGTCGGCCACCGCGAGGTTTCCCGGATGGGGGTCGGCGTGGAAGACGCCGTCGTCGATGATCATCTGGAGGTAGGATCGCTGGAGGTTCTCGGCGACCCGACTCCGGTCGATCCCCTTGCGATCCAGCTCATCGACGTCGTTGATCTTCGTCCCCGGAACGTACTCCATCGTGAGCACCCGCGGACCCGAATGGCTCTCGAGGACCTCGGGGATGACGAACCGGTCGTCGCCCGCGAAGTTCGACCGGATCTCGGTCAGCATCGCGGCCTCCCGCTCGTAGTCCATCTCCTCGCGGATCGTCTTCGCGAACTCGTCCGCGAGGTTCTCGAGCGAGAACGATCTCGAGTCGTCGACGAAGTACAACAGCAGCGGCAGCGACCACCGGATGACTCGCAGGTCGGCTTCGACCAGCTCCTCGATATTCGGTCGGCGGATCTTCACCGCGACGGGCTCGCCGTCGACCTGCGCTCGGTAGACCTGGCCGAGACTCGCCCCGCTGATCGCCTCGGTGTCGAACTCCGCGAAGCGGGAGTCGACCGGACCGAGTTCGTCCTCGAGGACCCGTTTCGCTTCGGGCCACTCGGCCGGCGGGACCTCGTCCTGGAGGGCCGCGAGCTCCTCGATGTACTCCGGGGGCAGGACGTCGGGACGCGTCGAGAGCAGCTGGCCGAGCTTGATGAACGTCGGTCCCAGCGTCAGCAGCGACTCG
>NZ_JBLRWX010000080.1:0-16661 GCF_047921035.1 Natronococcus sp. | reverse complement strand
TGGGTGGGAAGTCTCGCGGACTCGGCGCTGCTCGCTGTCGTCTTCTACGCCATCGCGATCGGCGCGATCCTGCAGGTGCTGGTCGAACTCGCCGAACTCATCCGCTTCGACGCAGAGACGGTCGTGACGCGTCTCAACGCCGTGACGTTCGTCGCCGGTGTCGCGCTCATGTTCGTCCTCGAGGACGTCATCGTGGAGGGGTGGATCCTCCCCGGCTGAGCGCCCCGGGGACAAATCTCGGGGACGGCGGAATGAAAACTGATTACTGCGTCGGGGCGCCACTCCCAATCGAGCGAACTGCCCGGCCCACCCGTCGGGTTTAAGGAAATCAATCACGAAGAATACAGCATGTCATCAATCGAACTCACCCCCAGTCAGAAGAAAATTCTCCGCGCGTTGACGAACCTCCACAAGGAATCCGAGGACGCGATCAAAGGCGAGGATATCGCCGAACAGGTCGACCGCAACCCCGGTACGATCCGCAACCAGATGCAGAGTCTCAAGGCCCTGCAACTGGTCGAAGGCGTACCCGGACCGAAAGGCGGCTACAAACCGACCGCGGCGGCGTTCGAGGCCCTCGAGATCCAGCAGATGGACGATCCCGCCTCCGTCCCCGTCGAACACGAGGGCGAACCCCTCGAGGGCATCATCGTCGAGGAGATCGACCTCTCGAGCGTCCACCACCCCGAACTCTGCCGGGCAGAGATCCACATGCAGGGCACCTCCGACGAGATCCAGGAGGGTGACTCGGTCACCGTCGGCCCGACGCCGCTGTCGAAGCTCGTCATCGAGGGCACGCTCGACGGGCGAGACGACACGAACAACATCCTCATCCTGCGCATCGACGACATGGTCGCGCCGGCCGAGGAGCCGAACCACTAGCTGACTGGGATCGATTCTCTCGATTCTGCGCTCGGTCGTCTCTTTCTCGCTTTCGGAAAACTGAGCCGCGGCGCCGTCAGTTCGCGTCGGTGCGCTCGTTCGCGTCGGCCACGGAGGCCGCCGGCAAGACGTCGACGCTGGCGACGGCGTCGCCCTCCTCGACGTCCATGACGATCACGCCCATCGTGTTCCGGCCGACGGTCGAGACCTCGTCGACCCGCGTCCGGACGATCTGGCCGCGCTCGCTCATCATGACGAGGTGGTCGTCGTCGTCGACGGCCTTGACGGTCGCGACGGGACCGTTCCGATCGTCGGTCTTGATGTCGATCAGGCCCTTCCCGTACCGGGACTGGGTCCGATACTCCGAGAGGGGCGTTCGCTTCCCGTACCCGTTTCGGGTGACGGTCAGCAGCGCGCGCTCGTCGGCCTCGTCGGTCGCGACCAGTCCGGCGACGGCGTCGCCGTCGGTGAGTTTGATCCCGTTGACGCCGCGGGCGTTCCGGCCCATCGCGCGTACTTCGCTCTCGTCGAAGCGGATCGTCATCCCGCCCTCCGTGGCGATCACCAGGTCCGTCGAGCCGTCGGTAACTTCGACGTCGACGAGTTCGTCACCCTCCTCCAGGTCGGCGGCGATGATCCCCGTCGAGCGGATGTTGTCGAACTCCTCGCCGGCGGTCCGCTTGACGTAGCCGTTCCGGGTGACCATCGTCACGTACTCCTCGTCGCCGAAGGCGTCGGTGTCGACGATCGCCGTGATGTCCTCGCCGGGGTCGAGATCGAGGATGTTGACCGCGGACTTCCCGCGGGCGGTGCGGCCCATCTCGGGGATCTCGTAGGTCTTCAGCTGGTAGACCTTCCCCTGATTCGTAAAGCAGAGCAGGTAGTCGTGGGTGTTCGCGCGGAACACCGTCGAGACGCGGTCCTCGTCCTTGACGTCCGCGCCGATGATCCCTTTCCCGCCCCGACCCTGGGGGTCGAAGTCGTCGATCGGCATTCGCTTGACGTAGTCGTCCTCGGTCATCACGACGACGACCTCCTCCTCCGGAATCAGGTCCTCGTGGGTGACCGTTCCCTGATCCTCGACGATCGAGGTCCGGCGCTCGTCGCCGTACTCGTCTTTGATCTCGCGGAGTTCGTCCTTGATGACCTCGAGGAGTTCGGACTCGCTCTCGAGGATCTCGGTCAGCCGTTCGATCTCCGCCGTGACCTCCTCGTGCTCGGCTTCGATCTCGGCGGCCTCCATCGAGGTGAGGCTGCCGAGTTGCATCCGGACGATGTGTGCGGCCTGCTCCTCAGAGAAGCCGAACTCCTCGCGCAGGCCCGCCCTGGCCGCGTCGCGGTCCTCGCTGTTGCGGATCAGGTCGACCACGTCCTCGGCGTTCTCGACGGCCTTCAGCCGACCCTCGAGGATGTGCGCCCGGTCCTCGGCCTCGGCGAGATCGTACTCGCTGCGCCGACGGACGACCTCCCGGCGGTGGTCGACGTACTCCTGCAGGGTTTCCTTGAGCGAAAGGACCTGAGGCTGGCCGTCGACTAAGGCGAGGTTGATGATGCCGAACGTCTTCTCCAGGTGGCTCTCGAGCAGTTTGTTCTTGACGACCTCGACGTTCGCGCCGCGTTTGAGTTCGATGACGATTCGCACCCCGTCGCGGTCGGACTCGTCGCGCAGGTCCGTGATCCCCTCGAGTTCGCCCTCGTTGACGTCCTCGGCGATGCGCTCGACGAGGCGGGCCTTGTTCTCCTGGAAGGGGAGTTCGGTGACGACGATCCGCTCGCGTCCGGACTGCCACTCCTCGACCTCGAACTCGGCGCGGACTCGAACTCGCCCGCGGCCAGTCTTGTACGCCGAGTAGATGGCGTCCCGGCCGACGATGTTCGCGCCGGTCGGGAAGTCGGGACCCTTGACGTAGTCCATCAGATCCTCCACCGTGGCGTCGGGATTGTCGATCAGCTCGATGGTAGCGTCGACGACCTCGTTTAAGTTGTGCGGCGGGATGTTCGTCGACATTCCGACCGCGATCCCCGAGGAGCCGTTGACCAGCAGGTTCGGGAACGCCGCGGGCAGGACGTCGGGCTCCTGGAGGCGGTCGTCGTAGTTCGCCGAGAAGTCGACCGTGTCCTTCTCGATGTCCTCGAGCAGCTCCTCGGAGACGGGAGCCATCCGGGCCTCCGTGTACCGAGGTGCTGCGGCCGGATCGCCGTCCATCGAGCCGAAGTTCCCCTGGCCGTCGACCAGCGGGTAGCGCATCGAGAAGTCCTGGGCCATCCGGACCAGGGTGTCGTAGATCGCGCTGTCGCCGTGGGGGTGGTAGTCACCCATTGTCTCCCCGACGATCGAGGAGGACTTGCGGTGACTGCTGCCCGAGGAGACGCCCATCTCGTGCATCGCGTAGAGGATACGCCGGTGAACCGGCTTGAGGCCGTCCCGGACGTCGGGCAGGGCCCGGCCCGCGATGACGCTCATCGCGTAGTCGATGTAGCTCTGCTCCATCTCGTCCTCGATCCGGACGGACTCGATCGATGCCGCCTCGATATCGGTGGGATCGGGTACTTCCGAACTCATGCGTGGGTACTCACTGCGTCTCGGTCTCGTCTTCGTGTAGTCTCGTGCATTCGCTCACCTAGATGTCGATCCACTCGGCTTCGGGCGCGTGGTCCTTGATGAACTGCTTGCGGGGTTCGACGGCGTCGCCCATCAGCACGGAGAACATCTTGTCCGCCGCGGCCGCGTCCTCGACCGTGATCTGTTTGAGGATGCGGTTCTCGGGGTTCATCGTCGTCTCCCAGAGCTGTTCGGGGTTCATCTCGCCCAGCCCTTTGAACCGCTGGACCTGGGTCGGGTTGCCGTCGCAGACCTCCTCGACGATCTCGTCGCGCTCGGCGTCGGTCATCGCGTCGTAGGTCTCGCCACGATACCGGATGCGGTACAGCGGCGGCTGGGTCGCGTAGACGTAGCCGCCCTCGAGCAGCGGCCGCATGTGCCGGTAGAAAAAGGTCAGCATGAGGGTGCGGATGTGCGCCCCGTCGACGTCGGCGTCGGTCGCCATGATGATCTTTTTGTACCGGACGTCGTCGATGTCGAACTCGTCGCCGATCCCCGCGCCGATGGCGGTGATCATGCTGCGGATCTCGTCGTTCTCGAGGATGCGGTCCAGGCGGTGTTTCTCGACGTTAAGAATCTTCCCCTTGATCGGGAGGACGGCCTGGAACTCGGGGTTGCGGGCCTGTTTGGCGCTGCCGCCCGCGGAGTCACCCTCCGCGATGAACAGTTCGGCCTCCTCGGGGTCTTTGGTCTGACAGTCCGCGAGCTTGCCGGGCAGGGAGGTCGACTCGAGAGCGGACTTCCGGCGCGTGAGCTCCTCGGCCTTCTGGGCGGCCTTGCGGGCCTTCGCGGCCTCGACGGCCTTGAGAACGATCGCCTCGGCCGTGTCGGGATGTTCCTCGAAGTAGGTGCCCAGCCGCTCGTGCATCGCACCCTCGACGATCCCCCGGACCTCGCTGTTGCCGAGTTTCGTCTTCGTCTGGCCCTCGAACTGCGGGTCGGGGTGTTTGATCGAGATCACCGCGGTCAGTCCCTCGCGGATGTCCTCGCCCTTGAGGTTGCCGTCGATGTCGCCGAGCAGGTCGTTCTCGTTGCCGTAGTCGTTGACGACCCGGGTCAGCGCGGTCTTGAACCCGGTGAGGTGGGTCCCGCCCTCGCGGGTGTTGATGTTGTTCGCGAAGGCGTGGATCGAGCCCTGCAGGTCCTCGGTCGCCTGCATCGCGACCTCGACCTGGATGTTCTGTTCCTCGTCCTCGAAGTAGATGACATCCTCGTGCATCACCGAGCGCGTCTCGTTCAGATACTCGACGAACTCGCGGATGCCGCCCTCGTACTCGTAGGTCTCCTCGACGGTCGCGCCGTCCTCGGTCTCCTGGCGCTCGTCGCGGAGGGTGATCCGAACGCCGGAGTTGAGGAATGCCAGCTCTCGGAGTCGGTTCGACAGCGTCGAGAACGAAAAGTCCCCGGTCTCGAAGACGCCCGTGTCGGGCCAGAACGTGATTTCCGTCCCGGTCTCCTCGTCGTCGTCCATGTCGCGAACGCGCTCCATGTCGCCGACGGGTTCGCCCGCCTCGAACGCGTGGCGAAAGACCGCGCCGTCGCGTTTGACTTCGGCCTCGAGCCGCTCCGAGAGGGCGTTGACGACGCTGACGCCGACGCCGTGGAGCCCGCCCGACACCTGGTAGGACTTGTTGTCGAACTTCCCGCCGGCGTGGAGGACCGTCAGGATGACCTCGAGTGCGGGGCGCTCGTACTCGTCGTGGGTGTCGACGGGGATCCCGCGGCCGTCGTCGGAGACGGTCACCGAGTCGTCGGCGTTGATGGTGACGGTGATGTCGTCGCAGTGACCGGCGAGGGCCTCGTCGATCGAGTTGTCCACCACCTCGTAGACGAGGTGGTGAAGCCCCCGCGCGTCGGTAGAGCCGATATACATCGCTGGTCGCTTTCGCACAGCCTCCAGGCCCTCGAGGACCTGAATCTGTCCGGCGCCGTACTCGCTTTCCTGGGACATGAGAAACCTGTTTTCGGGTAGCGCCCGGTTGGGTATAAAACTTCGCGTACGCGCGCGAGCGCGACGACCCATGGTGTCCCGGGTCGCGAGCGAAAAAGCGTTCGGGAGGGTGAGGAACGGTTGTGCCCCTCTAATATATTTTTAAACATACGCCATCTCAGGCTGTCTTCTCAAACGAATCGTTCCCGACCGTTCGGATACAGTGATTCGGAATCCGACCCACGGCGAGCGGTTATCGGAGAGTCGGCATCGTGCGACCGACTCTCCGGCGCAATTCGGGTGAGATTTGATCCATGGGCCAAACCAGTTCTGTCGTCGACGTGCCGTTCGAGCGGGCGAAGGAAACGGTTCACCAGTACGGGCTCGGCCTCCTGTTCGCGGCGAACATCTTCGGCGCCGGCTCCGTCTACATCCTGACCGAGGCGGGGATCCTGTTCGGGTACGGTCTTCTGTGGGTGTTACCCCTCGGGCTCGGCGTCGGCCTCGCGATGCACGAGATGTCCGCGCGCCTGGCCGCCGAGGACCGACCCCTGATGGAGTACATCAGGGACGTGATCGGCCAGCGGGCGGCGAAACCGTTCGCGTTCGGTATCTCGTTTATCATGCAGTTCTGGAGCGTCGCCAACTACGCGCTCGCGGGAGCGGCGATCGTCTACCTCACGCCGCTGTCGAACCTGTACGTAGCGATCATCGTCTCGGCGGCGTTGGGAATCGCACTGGTCGAACTCCGGGTCTACAGCCGGATCGAAGGGGTGATCGCGGCGCTCGTGTTCGCGATCTTCGCCTCCTATCTCGTCATCGTGGCGAACCTCCAGCCGCCGGCGACGGGTATCGCTAGCGGGTTCGTCCCCGGGATCGTCGGGGACATCGAGTACATGACGATGATCATCGCCCTGCTCGGGACGACCGTCTACTATCCGAACTTCTTCATCCAGACGAGTATGCAACACGAGAAGAACTGGGACGTCTCGCGCTACCGGCGCGATCACACCGTTGGACTGGCCGCAGTCATCGCGCTGAGCGCAACCGTGATCGTCGCGGCGGCGATCTCGATGCCCGACGCCGACCTGGCGTTTACCACGCCCGCCGAACCCCTGATCGAAATGATCGGCCAGTGGGTCCTCGGGCTCTTCATCCTCGCGGTCGGCGCCGCCTCCTTCAGCAGCGCCACGGGGACGCTGTTCGCCGCCGGGTTCATGGTACCCCAGTCGTCCGGAATCTCGACTCAGTTCGGCGATCTGCACTTCCGGCGCACCGTCCACTTCCTGATCGGACTCTCGGTCGCGCTGGCGATTCCGATCCTCGCCTTCACCGACTTCACGCCGGTCGACCTGGCGCTGTTGATGCCCGCGGTCAACGGCGTCGTCGGACTTCCGCTGACCGCGCTCGCGCTGTTCGCGGCCGTCCGCCGGTACTTCGAGCCGTCGCGGCTCGAGCAGGCGGTCTTCCTGACGGCCGTCGTCTTGTTGTTCCTCACGTCGCTCGTGACGGGTGAGGACCTCGCTCGCTCCGTCCTCGAGTTGCTGTAGCGGGGGAGGACGTTCGGCCGAGACTCCCGCACGCCTCGCCGCTTCTCCGGTCGTCCCGCGCCCCGTCCCGACGGCATCGACGCCGGCGGTGCAATCGGAAGAATCAGGTCCCGCGAGTTAATCGACCCGACAACGCCCCAGATGCTCGAGTTACCTTTCGGTCTCGCGCTCGCCTTGCTACTCGTCTGTATCGCCTTCTTCTCCGGGATCGGCATCACCACCATCGGACCCGGAGGGATCTTCGTGACGATCGCGCTCTACTCGCTGACACCGCTGCCCTCGAGCCAGGTCGCCGGCACCGCCCACGCGACCTTCATCGTCACCGGGCTCGTCGGCAGCGTCGCCTACCTCTACTCCGGCGAGATGAAAACCGGCGAGAGCCGGGCGATCGCGATCGTGCTCAGCCTCTCGAGCGTCCTCGGTGCCCTGCTGGGCTCCCAGATCAACCCCCTCGTCTCGCGGTCGCTGTTCGGGATCCTGCTCGGCGGCGTCGCGATGACCGTCGGCGGAGTCATCCTCTACCGCGAGCGCCGGGGGTTCACGCCGATCATCGACGTCGATCCGCTGACCCGAGAGGGACAGGTTGCACTCGGCGGACTGGGGCTCGTCCTCGGGGTCGCCAGCGGCCTGCTGGGGATCGGCGGCCCCGTCCTCGCGGTGCCGGCGCTCGTGCTGGTGGGGGTCCCGATGCTGCTGGCCGTCGCGGTCGCGCAGGTTCAGTCGATCTTCATCGCGGTGTTCGCGACCGCCGGCTACGCCGTCCAGGGCGACGTCCTCCTCCCGCTGGCGGTCGTCGTCGGCACGCCGCTGTTGCTCGGGGTCGTCGTCGGTTGGAAGGTCGCCCACGTCGTCGATCCCGCGCGGCTGAAGGTTGCCCTGGGCGTCGTCCTGCTCGGCGTCGGCCCGTACCTCGCGCTGTGACCGCTCGAGCCCGGGGGGTTCGGGTCGGTGATCGCTCCTGCAACCCCTCGATCAGGTAGCAGACTCAAGAGCGCCCCGGGCTAGTCTCCCGATACCATGCCACCCCGGATCCTCGTTCCGTTCGACGGCTCCGACCCCGCACGAGAAGCCCTCGAGTACGCGATCGAGCTGTTTCCGGACGGCGAGTTCCTCGCGCTGACCGTCGTCGACACCGACTCGCGGCCGGCGATCCCGAACGCGGCCGACGAGTCCGACGAGGAACTCCAGGAGATCCTGGACGAGGCCGACGAGCAACTGCACGGTGCGGAGCGGATCGCGAGCGAGCACGGCGTCCCCCTCGAGAAGCGGAGTCGCATCGGCCAGCCGGCCCAGGAGATCATCGACTGCGCCGAGGAGGGCGCGTTCGACCACGTCGTGATGGGGAGTCGCGGCCGGTCGGGCGTGACGCGACTCCTGTTGGGCAGCGTCGCGGAGGTCGTCGTCAGACACTCGTCGGTTCCGGTGACCATCGTTCCGTGATCGAGAGCACGCGCCGGTCGGTCCGACGGTGGCCATTGCCGGCCCAACCGACTTCCACCTCGCTCCGAAATCACCGGCAGAATGCTTCCGTACGTCGTGTTGGGCGTCGCGATACTCGTGGCAGCGGTCGGTCTCGAGCGCCTCTCGTATCGGGCCCTCGAGCGAAACCCCTCCGTCGCGACCGAGGAGTTCCCCGGGATCGGTCGGGAGCTGCTGGGCAAGTTCAGCAGCTTCGACGCCGAACTCGGCTGGGTCCCCCAGCCCAACCGGGAGAAACAGAAGGATACCGGCGACCACCTCCCCGGCGAGGAGGTCCGCAGCGTCGTCACCTACTCGACCGACGAGTACGGCAGCCGGGTCTGTCGGGCGAAAGACCGGGACGAGGACGCCGACGTGACGGTGTCGACCTACGGCGACTCCTACTGCTTCTGTCGGGAGGTCGACGACGACGAGACGTTCCAGCACTACCTCGCGGAGGAACTGGACACTCACGTTGCCAACTACGGCGGCGGGAACTACGGACTCGACCAGGCGCTGATGCGGATGAAACGCCAGTACCCCGAGGAGGAGACCGACTACGTCTTCGTGGTCGTCACCGCCTCCTCGATCGCCCGCATCCTCTCGGTGTGGAAACACTACCAGGAGTTCGGTAACATCCTGGCGGCCAAACCCCGGTACACCCTCGAGGACGGCGCCCTGAAACGCATCGACAGCCCGATCGAGGAGAAGGAGGATCTGCTCGATCTGGAGTCGAAGGCCGACTTCCTGCGGGAACACGACTTCCACTACGACCACTGGTTCAAACCGCACCACGCCTCGCGGCCCTACACCGCGGACCTGCTCGACGACTCGGAGAACGTCCGCCACGCCCTCTGCGAGGCCGGGATCGAACTCGAGAAACGAACCGGGCGAGCGGTTCCGGGGATCGACTTCGACGACGCCAAGACCCGCACCGAACTGCGGATGGAACGGCCCCGGGTTCGGTACCACGAGCGGCTGTTCGACACCCACGAGGACCTGTTCGACGCGCTGATCGAGGAGTTCGTCGACTACGCAGACGAACAGGAGTTCACGCCCGTATTCGTGATGGTCCAGCAGCTCCGGTACGCGAAGTACGAGGCCGAACACGGCCCGATCTACGGCGACCTGATGGAGCGACTCGACACCGAGTACGACGACCTCGAGACGGTCGACATGGCGACCCACCTCTCGAGCGGCGGCGACGTCGAGTCGCTGTACGTCGAGCGCGGCGAGGGCGGCCACTACAGCCCCCAGACCAACCGGAAGATCGCGCAGGTGCTGGCCGACGTCGTCGAGGAGCGAGACCGCGAGAACTGATACGGAACGCTGTAACGATTATCTTCGAGCACGATCGACAGCTCGTCGGCTCGAAGCTTCCGGCGAACTCGAGGTCCGGAAGGCGTTCCGCTGTTGCCTGGCCCCAGGTTCGTCCCCGGAGATTCCGGTTCGATCTCGCCGATAGGAGGGGCCGCCGCCGTGGGACGCTGCAGTACACGGCGGGCCGTTCACGGAACTCGAGCCCGTAGCTCCCGAAAATGCAACCGCTGTACCTCGCCGTCGGACTCGTCGTGCTGATCGCGGTCATCGTCGACATCATCTGGACGACGCTGTGGGTCGACGGCGGGTCGGGTCCGCTCTCGGGTCGGCTGACGACGGCCGTCTGGCGCGGCCTTCGGCGACTGACTGGCGATCACTCGAAGGCGCTCAGTATCGCCGGCCCGTTGATTCTCACACTGACGCTCGGGATGTGGATCGCGCTGTTGTGGATCGGTTGGACGCTTCTCTTCGCCGGCGGCGACACCGCCCTCGTCAGCCCCCAGACCGGGGAGCCGGCTGACTGGACGGGACACCTCTACTACGTCGCCTACACCATGTTCACGAACGGTAACGGTGACTACTCGCCGACCTCGGGCACCTGGGAGATCGCGAGTTCCTTCACGACGGCGACGGGGATGGCCTTCGTCACGCTGGGCGTCTCCTACATCCTGACCGTCCTCGGCGCGGTCTCGGAGAAGCGGGCGTTCGCCAACAGCGTCACCGGGCTCGGCGAGCGCAGCGAGGAGTTCGTCCGCGCGGGCTGGAGCGGCGAGGGATTCGACGGGCTGGACCTGCCCGTCGAGTCGCTGGCCTCGGACCTCTCGGAGCTCGCGGACAAACACAAGGCGTACCCGATCCTGCACTACTACCACAGCGAGAAGGGCGAACGGGCCTCGGCGATGGCCGTCCCGATCTTCGACGAGGCCATGACGCTGTTTCGCTACGGCGTCGACGGCGACGCCCAGCTCGACCCCGCCCTGGTCGAGAACGCCCGCTCGAGCACGGACAGCTACCTCGACACGCTCGAGACCGCCTTCATCGAACCGGCCGACGAGGTCCCCCCGCAGCCGGAACTCGAGCGACTTCGCGAGGACGAGATCCCGACGGCCGACGACGAGGCCTTCGAAGACGCCGTCGCGGAGCTGACCGAGCGCAGACGGAACCTGCTCGGGGTCGTCCAGGCCGACGCGTGGCACTGGCCGCCGATCGGAAACGGCGACTCGGTACCCCGTCCCGACGACGCCGCGGAGGAGAGCGACTCGCGGTAGTTCACTTTCACCGCGGTAGCGTACGCCTTTTACCCTCGCCGTTAGTACAGGGAGATGATGACGTCGTTCCAGTCGACGCTCGGCGAGGAACCGGGGATCGCCGAGGAGCTGGCCGAGAGCCAGCAAGCGATCTCCATCGCCGAGTTCTTCGAGAAGAACAAGCACATGCTCGGCTTCGACAGCGGCGCTCGAGGCCTCGTCACGGCCGTCAAGGAAGCCGTCGACAACGCCCTGGACGCCGCCGAGGAGGCCGGTATTCTGCCGGATATCTACGTCGAGATCCAGGAGTCGGGTGACTACTACAAGCTGATCGTCGAGGACAACGGCCCCGGGCTGACGAAGGAATCGCTCCCGAAGGTCTTCGGGAAGCTGCTCTACGGCTCTCGCTTTCACGCCCGCGAACAGTCCCGCGGGCAGCAGGGGATCGGTATCTCCGCGGCGGTGCTGTACTCCCAGCTGACCAGCGGGAAACCCGCGAAGATCACCAGCCGAACCCAGGGCTCGAGCGAGGCCGAGTACTTCGAGCTCATCGTCGACACCGACGAGAACGAGCCCGAGATCAGCGTCGAGGAGACGACCTCGTGGGACCGCCCGCACGGCACCCGCATCGAACTCGAGATGGAGGGGAACATGCGCGCCCGCCAGCAGCTCCACGACTACATCAAGCACACGGCGGTCGTCAACCCCCACGCCAGACTCGAGCTCCAGGAGCCAAACGCCCACTTCAAGTTCGAGCGAGCGACCGACCAGCTCCCCGAGGAGACCGAGGAGATCCGGCCCCACCCACACGGGGTCGAGCTCGGCACCGTAATCAAGATGCTCTCGGCGACGGACTCCCAGACGGTCTCGGGCTTCCTCCAGGAGGAGTTTACCCGCGTCGGGAAGAAGACCGCCGACTCGGTGATCGACGCGTTCCGGGACCGCCACTACGGCCGCGAGATGCGCTGGAGTTCCCCCGACGACACCGAGGACGTCGATATCGGGGCGGCGGTCTCCGAGGCGACCGCGAACAAGGGCGCCGAGGCGACGGCCGCCTTCGCCGACGCCATCGCCGACGCCGTCGCGGAGCGCGAACGGATCGCCCACCACGAACTGCTCGACCTCGTCGCCGAGGCGGCCGAGACGGTCGAGAACGAACACGGTACCGCCTTCGGCGAGACGGTCCAGGAGAACGCCGCCGGCGCGGTCTGGAACGCGCTGATCGACGCCCCCGAGGAGACCGCCGACCCCGACGAGAGCGCAGTCGAGGAGTCCCGCCTCGTGACCGACTGTTACGAGCTCGCCGACGGGGCGACGAGCACCCGGAAGGACGACGCGGTGATCCACGGCTTCGCGAGCCGGCTCGCGGCGAAGTTCGAGGACGAGGACGACGATCGCCACCGCCTCACGCGCGCGCGGCTTCGCGAGCACGTCGACCGCGCTGCCGACCTCACCGAGGAGTACGACGAGGTGTCCTTCGGCGACACCGCTCGAGAGAACGTGACCGAGGCGGTCTGGGGCGTGATGGTGACCGTCCCCGACGACCCGCCGCTGGTCCGGGAGCTCTCGGGCGATCGGGACGCGACGAGCGACCTCGTCGACGCGATGCGTGCGACCGACATCATGGCGCCGCCGACGCGGTGTCTCTCGCCGATCACCGACGAGCTGATCGAGGCCGGCCTCGAAAAGGAGTTCGACGCCGACTTTTACGCTGCAGCGACGCGCGACGCCGAGGTCCACTCCGGCGATCCGTTCGTCGTCGAGGCCGGGATCGCCTACGGCGGCGAGATTCCAGCGGAGGGCAGCGCCGACGTCCTCCGCTTTGCCAACCGCGTCCCGCTGGTCTACCAGCGCGGGGCGTGTGCGACCACCGACGTCGTCAAGTCGATCGGCTGGCGCAACTACGGACTCGACCAGCCCGGCGGCTCCGGGCTCCCGAACGGCCCCGCCGTCATTATGGTCCACGTCGCCTCGACGAACGTGCCCTTTACGAGCGAGTCGAAAGACGCCGTCGCGAACGTGCCGGCGATCGAGGACGAGATCGAACTCGCGATCCGCGAGGCCGCCCGCGAGCTGAAGAGCTTCCTCAGCAAGCGCCGCTCGATGGAGAAACGCCGGAAGAAACAGAACGTCCTCGGCAAGATCCTTCCGGAGATGGCCGAGAAGGTCGCCGAGGTCACGGACCGCGAGGAACCCGACATCGACGACGCGATCGCCCGCATCATGAACAACGTGCTCGTCGAGCGCCACATCGAGACGAACGGTGACGGCCAGGCCGTCTCCGTCGTCGTCGAGAACCACTCGAGCACGAACGAGTCCCTCGAGATCACCGACATCGTCTCTGCCGAACCACGCAACCTCTCGGACGGCGCGACCGCCGTCGAGATGGACGGCGAGTGGTTCGTCAAGTGGGAACCCGACGTATCGAGCGAGGACGAGGCCGTCCTCGAGTACGAGATCGCCGACGACGCCGCGTTCGACCTCGACGTGAAAGGCGTCGAAGGCGCGAAACTCACCGTCACAGACCAATGAGCGCAGAAAACGACCAGCAGGCCCGAGAACAGCTGCTCGATCTCGCCGCGCAGTTCTACGATCAGTTCGAACTGGGCGAGATCCCCCACATGTCCGTTCCGACGCGGACGAAGAGCAACATCGAGTACGACGAACAGAAGGACGTCTGGGTGTACGGCGACCGCGAGTCGACCCGCTCGGCGAACTCCGTGCGCGGCGCCCGCAAACTGCTCAAAGCCGTCTACACGATCGAGTTCCTCGCGAATCAACTCGAGGAGGATCGCTCCTCGACGCTGCGTGAACTCTACTACCTCTCGGAGAGCTGGGACAACAAGGAAGCCCAGTTCAACGATCAGGACGAGTCCAACGGCCTGATCGAGGACCTGGAGATCGTCTCGGGGGTCACCCGCGAGGACTTCCACATGCGCCCCGAGGAGTCCGGAGCGACGATCATGGGACCGCTACACCTCCGCGAGCAGACCCGTCGCGGCGAGCGCGAGATCCACTGCCAGGAAGACGTCGGGGAGGGCGGCTACCAGATTCCGAACAATCCGGACACGATCGAGTTCCTCGACACCGACGCCGACTTCATTCTGGCCGTCGAGACTGGTGGGATGCGCGACCGACTCGTCGAGAACGGGTTCGACGAGGAGTACAACGCCCTGATCGTCCACCTCAAGGGTCAGCCCGCGCGAGCGACCCGTCGCATCACGAAGCGGCTCCACGACGAACTCGACCTCCCCGTCACGGTCTTCGCCGACGGTGACCCGTGGTCCTACCGGATCTACGGCTCGGTCGCCTACGGCTCGATCAAGTCCGCTCACCTCTCCGAGTACCTCGCGACCCCCGAGGCCCAGTACATCGGGATCCAGCCCGCCGACATCGTCGAGTACGATCTCCCCACGGACCCGCTCTCGGACTCGGACGTCAACGCCTTAGAGAGCGAACTCGAGGACCCCCGCTTCCAGACCGACTACTGGGAGGAACAGATCGAGCTTCAACTCGAGATCGGGAAGAAGTCCGAACAGCAGTCCCTGGCCGCGCGTGGGCTGGACTTCGTGACGGAGACGTATCTCCCCGAGCGTCTCAGCGAGATGGACGTCATCTAGACGGCCATCGAGCCGAGGCTGGGGGAGATGTGACCGAGCGTCTCAGCGAGATGGACGTCCGGGTTCACGGGTTCAGCGCCGAAGCTCCGGTTCTCGCTCCGTCGCGCTCGAGTCCTCGATCGGGATCGTAATCTCCTCGATCCTCGAGCCGTCGGCTTCCGCGTTCGCACACCGCCTGCAGTAGGCGTTTCGCCCCTCCGACAGCGTCACCGGCACGCCGAGCACGTAAAACCCCTTCCGATAGATGCGCTCGAGCCCGCGACCGACCGGGTCGGCACAGGCCGCACACGGGCGGTCGTAGTCGGTGATCGACCGCTCGTCGACCGTTCTGCCCGAACCGTTCGTCGACGGGGAGCGTCGAAGCCCGAACCGGCGTCGAACGCCCGGGAACAGCCCCAGTCCGACGGTCGCGAGTCCGATCGCGGCCGCGACCAGAACTGGTGCGATCGTCGAACCCGCGAGGAAGACGACCGAGCCGACGAGCGCGAGCGCGGCGGCGAGACAGCCGGCCCCGGCGACCCGGCCTGCGGTCGCCCAGCGCGAGTCGGTTTCGGTCTCGTCGCTGGCCTGCTCGGCTCGAAGCACCATCCGTTCGGCGTCGCCGATGTACCGGTAGGCGCCGTAGAGAGCGTTGCCCAGGCCCATCGTCCACCAGACGGTCAGCGCCGCGACGACGAGATGGACGTCGACGCTTCCGAAGGACCGTCGAACCATGACGACGTGGTCGCCGAAATCATGCTCGAGCTCCCAGCCGTCTCTCATCGCGGCCGCGACGCGTCGCTCGAGGGCGGGGCGAGCGTTCCGATCCGAGGATCCGTCCTCGCTGGTGGGGCGACCGCAGTCGGGACAGAAGTTCATCGACGCCTCGAGTGCCGTCCCGCAGTGGGCGCAGTACAACCCGCCGGTCGCGATCCGACTCCCTCCTCGCCGACGATCGCCGCTCATACTCGAGGGGAAGGCGAGGACGACACTAACTCTTTGGAGCTATCAGCCGACGGAAACGCCTCGAGCCCCGCTCGTCGAAGATCCCGACGCCGCGGTCGGCTCGTACCGACCGCCGTACGTCGTTTCCGGCGCGACCGCGATCCGTTCAGCTGTGGTCGCCCGCCGACTCCGGAATCGCCTCGATCCAGCTCGGGACGCGACCGAGGTGTTCTTCCATCTCCGCCGCTGCTTCGTTGGATACCATGGTGTGACGCCTCCGAGAGCGGGTACGCCGGGACGGCATAGATAGCTACCTCGTGCGCGTCTCTCACCGGCTGCACCGCCTGCAGCCGGTGATTGCGATGCACTCGCCGGGTCGGTACCGGGTCGACGGCCGACTGCCGCCGTCTTACTACTCGTCCAGAACGACCGGAACCTGCCGCCTCGCGACGTCGACGACGAACGCCTCGGGATCCGTCTCGAGCGCTTCGAACGTGTTGTAGTGAATCGGGAGGACGAGCCCCGGTCGCATCCGACCGGCGAGTTCGGCCGCGTCGCGGCGATCCATCGTAAACGAGCCGCCGATCGGGGGTAGGAAGACGTCGACGGCCAGCTCCTCGTGGACCGGGAGGACGTCGGTGTCGCCGGGCCAGAAGGCGGTGACGCCGTCGATCGTCACGCCGAAGCCACAGCCCTCGCCCTCGCGGTGGTAGGGCTCGCCCTCGTCGTCGGTGTAGGGTCCGCCGGGCTCGTTGTACGCCTGGGTCGTATAGAGGTCGAGCGGCCCGAGCACGAACGACTCGTCGCCCCGCACCCGTTCGACCTCGTAGGGGAGTTCCTCGGGTCGTTCGTCGACGCGGTCGATCTCGTCGGCGTCGATGGCTTCGTGGACGACGACGATGGCGTCGTCGCGGGCCACCCGTCGAATCCCCTCGGGATCGTAGTGGTCGTCGTGGCTCACCAGGATCAGGTCGCCGTCGCGGGCGTCGTAGTCCTCGAGCACCCCGTACCGGCCGGGATCGATGTAGACCACGGTGCCCAGCTCGCCCTCGAGCCTGACGGTCGCGTAGCCGAGCCAGTCGATGTCGACCGCACCGTATCGAACAGTCATGGACGAGAATTGGCGAG
>NZ_JBLRWX010000079.1:0-16675 GCF_047921035.1 Natronococcus sp. | reverse complement strand
CAGGTTGTGTCGTAGACCGGCAAATATCCCAACTGCGGTACGGGAAGCCTCGCCGTTTACGGCGAGGAGGATGTCACCGGATATGCAATAGCATTACACAACCGGCTACTCGACGGGAGTCACTCTGCCGCCGAAGCCCACTCCAACAGTGGTTCGAGACGGGTTCGCACCTCATCTCCATCATCGGTCAGCGAGTACTCCACCCGGGGTGGAATCTCGTTGTACTGGGTCCGAGAGATCAGCCCGGCCTCCTCGAATTCATCGAGCCGTTTGGAGATGGTCGAGGTGCTCGCTGTCGGAAGATGCTCCTCAATCTCCGCGAACCGAAGTGAATCGTGCGCCCCGATGATGCTGACGAGTTGCATCGCGTATTTCCGGCTCAGCGTGTCGATAACACCCGTGAGCGGACAGTAGCACGTTCCGTCAATATCGCACACAGGCGCGTCTGCGGTGGTATCTGCCATAGCTTTGTAGCCTCGAACTCACTCCATAGCTTTGGACTCCGAAGTATAAGAACTTCCCGCCACAAAGTATAGCCACGAATGACCAGCACGTCTGACTATGATCTCGTGATTCTCGGCGGCGGGGCCGCTGCCTTCGCTGCGATCACCGAAGCGAGCCGCCGAGATCTCTCGACGGCGATAGTGAACACGGGCCTGCCGATCGGCGGGACCTGCGTGAACGTCGGCTGTGTCCCGAGCAAGCATCTGCTCGCGGTCGCCGAGAACGGTGCTTCGGCGTCGGAGAACCCCTTTGGCGCCGTTAAATATCCTGAGGAGCCGACCGTCGACTGGGTCGACGCTCTCGACGGCACCGACGACCTCGTCGAGGGATTCCGCCAGGAGAACTACGTCGATGTCGCCGAGCACTTCGAGACCGACATCTACGAGGGCTACGGCCAGCTAACCGACGACACGACCATCGAGGTCGTCGACGGCGCCGACGAGCGCGCACGCATCACTGGGGAGAAGGCGCTCGTCGCGACCGGAAGTTCACCGTGGGCGCCGCCCATTGACGGTCTCGACGACGTCGACTACTACACGAGCGAGACCATCCTCGAAGAGCGCGACCTCCCGGAGAGCATCGTGATGATCGGGGGTGGCTACATCGCGCTCGAGTGGGGCCAGGTCCTCCACCGCGTCGGCGTCGACATGACCATCCTCCAGCGCTCCGAGCGTGTCCTCTCCGGGATGGAAGGCCAGATCGGGCGTGAGATGCAGCGCGCGTTCGAGGAGGAAGGCATCGAGGTAATTACTGGCAACGACTTCCAGCGCGTCCGGATGCTAGCAGCCGACGGTGGGGCCGAAGCAGTCCAGTCGGGCGTCGCCGTCGAGACAGTCGTCGACGGCACCGAGCGGACAGTCGCCGGGGATGCGCTGTTCGTCGCAACCGGCGTCCAGCCAAACAGCGAGGGCATCGGCCTCGAAACGGTGGGTGTCGAAATGAACGACGACGGGACAGTCCACGTCGACGAGCACTTCCAGACGACCAATCCCGACATCTACGCGGCGGGCGATGTGATCGGGGAGCCCGAACTGGAGACGGTCGCCGCTAAGGAGGGTAACCACGCCATCAAGAACGCTTTCGGCAGCGCGGAGCATAGCTCCGCGGGCCGTTCGAGCGAGCGCAGCCCGCGAGAAGACGACGAGGGCGTCAGCATCAACTACGACGCAGTCCCCGCAGTCGTCTTCACCAGTCCCGAGGTCGCAGCCGTCGGGACGACCGAACTCGAATATATGGACGAGCACGGTGCCTGTTCCTGCCGGACCGTCCAGATGGAGGACGTCCCGCGGGCGAAGGCCGTCAAGAACACGGACGGGCTGGTCCAGGTCGTCAAACACCACGAGACCGACGAGATCGTCGGCGTCCACATGGTCGGCCCCCGTGCCGCCGACATGATCATGGAGGCGACGCTGGCGGTGAAGTTCGGCCTCACCGTCGACGACATCATCGACACCGTCCATCCGTTCCCGACATTCTCCGAGGCGTTCAAACACGCCTGTCAGGCGTTCCGACGGGATACGTCGACGATGAGCTGTTGTGTCGAATAGACCCCTCCACCAACATTATCCGAATTATGACCGAAGTCCAAGACAGTGATCCCTATGTGGTGTATGTCCTCCTGCAATATAGTCCAGGGTGACGAACACTATATCGGACCGGCACCGATCGTGAAGGGGTATCGGTTTTATATGGACGAACGGGAGGGAGAAGATGCCTGCCAGCGACGATTGGACGTCCTGTCACAGTTACACGGTGTCTGGCGGTGTCAGACGCGGTTTTCGCGTACTGTCGTCTGTCCAAAAGATATCCCGATTACAGAACAGAAAATGGAACACTTCTTGGTCGGATTTCTCGGCTTCGGCGGCTGTGCGGCGAGGTTTTTGATAGCTTAGCCCAGCTTCTTTCAACAGCCGCCGGCAACTCGGATAGGAATATTCGACGCCGTAGGTATCTTCGAGAAGCTCCTAGACGAGCGCCGTCGGTGACGTACTCGAGGACGCCGCCGATCCCGAGGACGATGTGGACCGCAGCCGAGAAGCCGGCGAGTCCGAACGCGACGGTCAGAAGGATCGTTCGCTGGTTCATCGTCCGACTCCAACGGCTCCCGCTCACAGTCCGCTCTGGTACGTTCGTCGAAAGTCCCCGGGAACCGTCGGCCTCGAGACGGGGCGACCGCGGTCGACAGCTACAAACCGCCGATCCGCCCAGTTCGTGGTATGCCCGGAAAGGTACCGCCGGCGGAACTGCTCGAGCACGTGTTCGGTCGAACGGGGACCGCCAGCGACGACGAGTCGGTGATCCAGGGGCCCGCCGACGGCGAGGACGCCGCGGCGATCGCCTGGCCCGAGGGCGAGGGTACCCTCGTCGTCAGCTCCGATCCGATCTCGCTTGCGGCCTCACAGGTCGGCCGGCTGGGCGTCCACGTCGCCTGCAACGACGTCGCGGCCTCCGGTGCCGACCCGCGCTGGCTCACGACGGTCATCCTGCTCCCCGACGAGGAATCGCCCCTCGAGGAGATCACGGCCGACGTCGACGGCGCGGCCCGCGAGGTCGGCGCCTCGATCGTCGGCGGCCACTCGGAGTACGTCGACCAGCTCGAGCGCCCGCTGGTCTCGCTGACCGCGATGGGGTCGACGAACGCCTTCGTCCCGACCGGGGGTGCCGATCCCGGCGACCGCGTCGTCATCACGAAGGCCGCGGGGATCGAGGGGACGGCTATCCTCGCGGCCGACTTCGGCGACGAGCTGGGCGTCGCCGCCGACGTCCGCGAGCGCGCGGCCGACTTCCTCGAGGAGATCAGCGTCGTCCCCGACGGGCGCGTGCTGCGGGAGTACGCGACCGCGATGCACGACCCCACGGAGGGCGGTGTCGCGGCCGGCCTGCTCGAACTCGCCCGCGCCTCGGGAGTCCGGCTCGCGGTCGATCGCGACGCGGTGCCGGTCCGTCCGGAAACCGAGACCCTGTGTACGGCGGCGGACGTCGACCCCCTCCGGATCTTCGGCTCCGGCGCCCTGGTCGCGACCGTTCCCGACAACGCGCTCGACGACTGCCTCGCGGAACTCGAGTCGCCCGGGCTCGAAGCCGCGGCGATCGGAACGGTCGAGGAGGCGGGACGGAGCGACGACGACGACAAGTTCGCCCTCGAGCTCGGCTCCGAGACGATCACCGAGCCGATCGAGGACGATCTCTACCCGCTGTGGGAGGCCGCCGACGCCGACGACTGAGCCGCGTTTTCCGACGCGCCGAGCGTTGCAGTCGTGGTCGCGTCGACCGCGACCGCCAGCGGATCGATCACGACGTCGACCCGTCCCTCGAGTTCCCGGGCCGTCGATCCGTTCGCGACCGCGATTACGCGAGCGCCCGTCGCGGCCCGTGCGACGTCCGCGAGCGCCGAACACTCGTCCGCGGCGACCACCACCGCGTCGCAGGTCTCGAGGTCGACTCGCTCGAGCGTCTCGTCGTCGGTCGGCTCGCCGACGACCCCGTCGACCGCGTCCGGTAGTTCTCGCAGCCGCGTCTCGTCGCTCGCCGCGATCGTTACGGCGGTGCGGACGGCGAGCCGTTCGGCGACGGCCGCGGTGAGGTCGTCGACTCCGAGAACGACGACGCGGTCCGTCCCGTCGGAGCGGTGGTTCGTCACGCGACGACCGGTCCTGGCGAGTCGCGTCTCGATCGCAGGGCCGAACAGGCTGCCGACGGCGACGGCGACCGTCGTCGGTCCGAGAACGACGAGCGAGAGGGCGAACAGCCGCGCCGCTTCCGTCGTCGGATGGACGTCGCCGTAGCCGACCGTGCTCGCGGTGACGAGCGTGAAGTAGACGGCGTCGACGACGGTCTCGAGCTCGTCGAACCCGCTGCGGAGCGTGTACGCGCCCGCGACGCCGTAACAGAAGACGCCGACGATAGCGACGAACGACCCGAACTGGGTCGACGAGAGGTCGAGCCGACTCGAGCGCGTAAACCGGGCGCTGGTCAGCGACAGCACGACGAGCCCGCCGATCGAGAGCACGATCAGCGGGACCGAGAGGGGACGAAACTGGGCCAGGCCGTGGACGGCTGCGAGCAGGACGAGCACCGCCGCGGCGGCGTACGCGATGTGGTATCCGCGCCGCATTCCCCACGCGGCGACGAGCAGCGCGAAGCCGACGACCGTACCGCTGAACTCGGCGACCGCCTGGATGTCGGCGAGCGGTCCCGCCGCCTCGAGCGCCGGATCCGTGAGGATCGCGGCGATGCCGGTCGCGATGGAGGCGAGCGCGACCGCGACGACGACTCGGACGGCGAGGCGACCGGTCGGACGGTAGCGACGAGGGGCGAGCATACCGCTCGCACCACCTCGAGCGTGGTAAAGCTAGATCTCAAAATCGGCTCGAGACGGCGCGACCAGCAGCGTGTTCAGGGCGTCGGGAACGACGAGGACGTCGCTTCCCGGTTCGATCGCGTCCCGGACGTCGTCCTCGGCGCACGGTAGACACTCCTCGACGACCCTCGGCGCCCGCGAGTTCGTCACGACGAGGTCGTGCTCGCGGAGAACCCGCGCGACGACGAACGCCCGCTGTGCGCCGGGTTCGTACCCCTCCCGGAGATCGTCGTACAGCGACTCGGCGTCGTCGGCGTCGCGCAGTTGGCGGTAGAACCGTCGTTCGCCGGTCCCCTCGCCCGCGCCCTCCGGCAGCGCCGCGGGAACGACCAGTTTGCCGCCCTCCCGCAGCGGGTTTCGGTCCCCGAGGGCGACGTAGGTCGCCCCGCGGGTCGCCTGATAGAGGTTCGCGTCCTTCGGCGCGCCGACACCGCAGACGACGGCGTCGTACTCGCGCTCGATCGGGACCGAGAGGGCGTCTCGAGCCACTGCCGCCAGCTCCCGGACGATCCGCCTGCCGTCGCCGGCCCGGACGCCGAGGACTCCGGTCGGTCCGCGGGTGAGGTTGAGCGAGAAGTCGATCCCGACGAGATCGCCCGCCTCGTCGAGCAGTTCGCGAAACGGGTTCCCCTCGACTCGTCCGAGACGAACGCCCTCGCGGGCGAGCGTCTCGGGGCCGTGGGTGTAGCGGATCAGCGACTCGCCGCCCGTGCCGACGACGACGGTCTTCGCACCGCCGCTGAAGCCGGCGTACTGGTGGGGTTCGACGACGCCCGTCGAGAGGACCGCGTCGGCGTTCGCGACCGGGAGTCCGATCTCGACGGGGACGCCATCGACCCTGCCGACCTCGACGACCGACTCCGGATCGTGGTTCACCGCCAGGTCGGCGTGGGGACCGAGCATCGCCTCGAGTTCCGGGTCGGTCATCGGCCGGTGGAGGCCGAGACCGACGACGACGGTCACCCGCTCGCGGGCGACGCCGAGGTCGGCGAGGCGCTCGAGCAGGACGTCGAGCAGGACGTCGTCGGGCGCCTCGCGCGTCAGGTCGGTGACGACGATCGCGACGTCGTCGCTCGCGTCGATCCGCTCGGAGAGCGGGGGACCCAGCGGTTCCTCGAGCGCTCGCTGGGCGGCCGCCCGGACGTCGACGATCTCGCCGCCCGGCGGTTCGGCGACCGTCACGTCGCAGTCGGGGAGCGTGACGTCGATCGATCCGTACCCGAGTGGAACGTTCACGAGTCACATTCGATCGGTACCGACAAAAATCGCACCGGTCCGATACCTCGTCGACCGGCCGCGAGCGACGGTCGCGGCTACCCCGACGGCCCGTCGTCCCGGTAGTCGTCGATGAACAGGCGCACGCCCATCACCGGGATAAAGAGCAGGAACGCCATCAGGACCGTTCCCGCCAGCACCGAGACCGCGAAGTCGAACGCGAGCGCGGGCGGCAGGGTCCAGGCCGCGAGCAGGAATCCGCCGACTATCGAGACGACGACGAGGACCAGTATGTCGGTGCCGTGTACCGGAACGCCCTCTTCCATAGCCGACCTTGCGAGCGGCGGCATATAACGGTACAGATTGTCGTCCGACTACCGGGCGCCGCCGAGTGTGTCAGTCTCGAGACGACCGACGGCGGCAGGTGTGAGGATGATGCCGACGACGAGGACGACTCCTTCGAGCCGCGACCGACGCGCCGGAAGTCGGTCGATTCGGTTCGAAACGGCCAGTCCACCGACCGAGCCGCCGAAACCGAGCATCGCCTCGGGCGACGGCCCGACGATCGCCAGCGCCGGGACGGAGAGAGCGACGGCGACCGCGAAAGCGCGCCGGGGCGAACCCCGGGTCAGGCGGTTCATCGCGATCAGGAAGGCGACGCCGAGGACGACCCCGACCAGAACGTCGCCGAGGTAGTGGACGCCGAGGACGACCCGCGACAGCGAGATCGACAGAATCAGCGCCACGGCTCCGGCGACGGTCGCCGGGTCGCCGACGCGGTCGTACGCCGAGACGAGACCGCCGTAGACGACGGTAGCAGCGAAGGCGTGACCGCTCGGGAAGCCGTACTCGTCGGACGCGAGCGGTTTCAAGAACAGCTCTTCGGGTGGACGCGCTACCCCGAGGGCGGCCTTGAGCGCGAGCAACAGCGAAAAACCCGCGAACGCGTAGGCGATCACGAGCGCGCTTCGTCGGCGATTCGAGACCCAGAACAGCGTCGCGAGCACCAGCATGAGTACGCTCTGCCCGCCGAGTTCGGTGATCACGATCGCAAGCTCCGCGTACGCTGTCGGGAACGCCTCGCGGATCACCGCGCTTTCGGTCTCGAATCGCATTCGTGGCTACGTTCGTCGACTCCCGATAGTAAACGTTCCTGTCGTAACTGACTCGAACGGAAGGCGCCGGTCCGGCGTGTGGGTTACCGCCGCGCCCACTCGAGCATCCGCCCGTACACCGGGTCGGACGACAGCGCCCCCGAGTCGCCGACGAGCACGAGCGCGCGCTTCGGCCGGGTGAGCGCGACGTTGATCCGCCGGTAGTCCTCGAAGATCGGCCCCTCAAGCGTTCCCGTCGCCGTGAAGGAGACGATTATGACCTCCTTGCTCGAGCCCTGGAAGCGGTCGACCGTGTCGACGGCGACGCCCTCGGGGACGTGGCTCGAGATCTCCGAGACCTGGGCGCGGAAGGGGGCGATAACGCCGATGTCGGCTCGGTCGACGCCCGCAGCCTCGTAGGTCTCGATCAGGTCGGCGATCCGGGCCGCCTCCGCGCTGTCGGTGTACCGGCCGCCGTCGCCCTCGACGTCGACGAACGCGACGGGATCCCGTAGCTCGGCCGGGAGGTCGTCGCGGGAGACGCCCGCGAGGTCGTCGAGCGTCCGGGCGGCGACCTCGGGTTCGGCGGGCCGTAGCTTCCCGTCGTAGAACTCACGGGAGGCGAAGGCCTGGATGCGCTGGTTCATCCGGTACTGGCGGTCGAGCATCACGCCCGCGTCCGGGTGGAGTTCGACGAGCCGTTCGAACAGCGACTCGGTGAGCTCGTTTTCGGCTCGCACGACGGGCGGCAGCTGCTCGTGGTCGCCCACCAGGACGAACCGCTCGGCGAGGTTGATCGCCGCGAAGGTGCCCGGCTCGGTGAGCTGGGCGGCCTCGTCGACCAGCGCGGCGTCGAACGACTGTTCTTTCATGATCCGGGAGCCACAGGTCGCCGTCGTCGCGGCGACGACCTGCGCGTTCTCGAGGTCGGCGAGTCGCTCCTCAGGGTCGCCTGCCCGCTCGAGGCGGTACGGCTCCATGTCCTGGCGGACGCCGCTCTCGGAGCCGACGCGGACGATCCGATCCTCCTCGATCACGCCTTCGAGCTGCTCGAGCAAGGCCTCGAGGGCGTTGTCGACTGCCCGGTTCGTAAACGCCGACAGCAGCACGCGCTCGCCGCGCTCGACCATCGCGCGGATGGTCCGGGCGATGGTGTAGGTCTTGCCCGTTCCGGGCGGTCCGTGGATCAGTGCGCAGTCCCGGGCGCCGACGGCCTTGCGGACGGCCTCGTTCTGGGCTGTGTTGTTGTCGATGAACGTCTCCTCGGGCTCGGTAAATTCGGGCTCGGCACGGTCGAACAACACGTCCTTCCGTCGCTCGCTGCCTTTCAGAAGCGTGTCGTGGAGCGCGACGAGCAGTCGGTCGGTCGTCAGCTCCGAGGGGTAGACGTCCAGCCGAGTGACCTCGACGGGTTCGTCGGCCGTCAGGACGACCCCGTCCTCGTTCAGTCGCTCGATCCGCGCGAGTTCCGACTGGCCCCGAACCGGGTGGCCGTCGCTCGCGAGCACCAGATCGCCCTCCCGGAGCTTCGAGCTCGCCCCGCCCGTTCGACGGGCCCGCAGTTCCCAGCGGCCCTCCTCGAGCGGGCGCTTCTCCGCGAACTCGAGGTCGATCAGCGCACGGTCGTCGTCGGCCCGCTCCTGGGCGTCTTGCTCCCACAGTTTGGCGTACTCGCGGTGGACCTCCCGTCGTTCCTCCTCGATCGCGCGGGAGAAGCGCTCGAAGAACTCGCGCTCCTCAGCCGGCAACGGCTGGCCGATCTGGCCCGCTTTCGACTCCTGGTCGAGCCGACCCGAGACGACCATGCAGGTGTCCTGCTCGAAGCAGTACTCGCACTTGGCGTTGCCCTCGTAGCCCGTCGGTACGTCGCCCGCGACCTCGGCTGCGGCGATCTCGTTTCGCAGCCGGACGACGTACTTCAGGAGCCCCTCGCCCATCGAGAACTCCTTGGCGGGCGTGAGGTCGCCGGTCTCCTCGTTGCGGTCCAGCGCCGAGTTCTTCGTATACAGCAGCGTCCCGATGTCGACGTCGCCGCCGTGTTCCTCGAGCAGCAGGGCGTAGCAGGCGGCCTGGACCTTGTCTTTGAACCGGGGCTCCTTTTTTAAGTTCTTCCCCGTCTTGAGCTCGACGGGTGCACCCCGTCGGATCGCGTCCGCGCGCCCGCGGATGCCGAACGTCTCGCTGATCAGCAGCTGTTCGGAGCGCCAGGAGTCTTCCTCCGTCAGACGGCCCTGCTCGAGCCAGCCCTCGATCGCCGATGCGTTCTGTCTGACGTCCTCGGCGACCGACGCCGGGTCCTCGCCGAGCAGGCCCAGCTGAAGGCCCCGCTCCTCGACGCGGGCGTCGATCGACTCCTCGAGCTTCCGACCGCGAAGGAGGTCGCCGAACACCTCGTGGACCAGCGTCCCCTTCACGACGGGGTAGTTCAGCGGCACGCCCGACAATTTGTTCAGGTAGTACAGCCGAGGACACTCGGTCCAGTTCCGGATCGACGTCACGTTCACCAGAAAGCTCGGCTCGACGACGACGTACGAGTCGCCCGTTGTTTTATACCGCGTTTCCCCCTGGTACTCGTCGGTTTCCGCGTCGGTAACGAGCAGTTCCATCCCGGGCTCGAGCAGCTCGGCCGACTCGGTCCACTTGTTCCACAGCGTTACCGTCGTCGGCTCGTACGCCTCGATCGGGCGGTCGTCCCCGCCAGTCGGGCCGTCGTCGGTCACCAGCCGGACCTCGGCGAGATCGCTCTCGCCGTAGCTGGTCGATACCGAGCGAACCTCGACCTCGTCCGCGACGGTTCCGCGTACGTCCACGCCTTGTCGTCACGCGTGAGGCGTCAAAAACGCTATCGGTCGCGGTCCCCGAGCCGATCGTCGGTTCCCTTTCGGCCGTAACATCGGATTACCTCGGGAACGGCCCGTTCGCGCAGCGTAACGGTCGCGGTTCTTTTGCATCCTCGTGGCGAACCGCCGACCGCCATGAACCACTCCAACAGTGACGACCCTCGCGGCGACGCCCCCGAAAACCACACGCCGACCGAGACCGATTCGGGAACCGGCGCGGGCGACCGGGACGACCGCGGGCGCGACCCGCGGGACGACTCCACCCAGATCGCCGACGAGGAACGACGGCGCCACACGCCGTTTATCAGCGCGATCGTTGCCGCCATCGGCGCCTGGGTCGCGCTCTCGGTGCTCATCTACGACGTCGGCGCGGCCGGCCTCTGGAACAACGTTCTCGTCGGCGGCGCCGTCTTCGTCGCGGGTGCGTACAACTACTACCGGCTGGTCAACGATCTCCCGCTTTCCGTCGGCGTCGGCTCGCTGGTCGCGATTCTGGGAATCTGGCTGATCGTCGCGCCGGCCCTGTTCGGGATGACCAGCGGCTTCTGGAGCACGCTCGCCTCCGGACTGCTCATCGCCGGACTGGCGGGCTACAACGCCTACGAGGCCCGCGAGGCGCGCACGGTCGCGACCGAACCCGACGCCGGGGCGCCCTAAGTTCACCAACGGCGTCCTCGAACTCGACGCGGAAACGTCGAAGTCGCATACACGACCGATCGAGTCCGTCGGGAGTCTCACTGGTCGTTCGGTCCGACACGTTTCGAATCGGTGTTAGTAAATCAGCTCGCCGTCGATGAACTTCCGGGTCCGTTCGTCGGCTGGATCGTCGAAGACGTTCTCGGTACGTCCGATCTCGATGATATCGTTCCCGAGAAGCACCGCGACCCGATCCGCGATGCGCTCGGCTTGATGCATGTCGTGTGTCGCGACGACGACGCCGATATCTCGGTCGCGGGCCTCGAGAACGGCGTCCTCGATGAGCGCGGTGTTTCGCGGATCGAGGTCGGACGTCGGTTCGTCGAGCAGGAGGATCTCCGGGTCGTACGCGAGTGCGCGAGCGAACGCGACGCGCTGGGCTTCGCCGCCTGAGAGCGACGAGGCGTCCTGATCGACCTTCTCGCGCAACCCGACCGTTTCGAGCGCTTCGATCTCGGCGCCGGTGCCGTTCCTCCGTCCGACCAGACTGGCGAACTCGTGACGGAGCCGATCCGTCCAGGGTTGACGGACGCGCAGTCCATACTCGGCGTTTCGACGGACGCTCGCGTCGAACAGGCTCGCCTCCTGAAAGACCATGCCGATCCGGCGTCGGAACTCGAGTCGCTGCTGTTCCGAAACCCCCCACACGTCGGTCTCGCCGTACTCGATCGTTCCCCGATCGGGGGAGTCGAACAGCGCGAGCAGCCGAAGGAGCGTGGACTTCCCGACGCCGGACGGGCCGATGAGCGCGACGACTTCGCCCGGCGTTACCGACAGCGAGACATCTTCGAAAACGGTCTCGGTACCGTAGCCGTGGTGGACGTTTCGTGCGTCGAGCATTATCGATGGCCTCCGTTACCGCTACCCAGTCGAACCACGATCGCGTTGACGAGGAGCACGAGCACGACGAGGATCGCTCCGAGGATCATCGCGGTCTCGAACCGGCCCTGTCGGGCCTCGAGCTGGATCGCGGTCGTGAGCGTTCGCGTGTACGATTCGCCGTCCGCGCCGGCGATGTTCCCGCCGACGATGAGGACGGAGCCAACCTCGCTGATCGCCCGACCGAAGCCGGCGAGCAGCGCCGTCGCGATCCCGTAGCGGGCCTCCTTGATCGTGACGAGGGCGACGTCGAATCGCGTCCCGCCCATCGCGTACGCCGCGTCGCGGACGTTCTGTTCGACACTGCTGACCGCCGCGAGGCTCACGCCCGTAATCACCGGCGTCGCGAGGACGAACTGCGACATGATCATCGCCTCGGGGGTGAACACGAGGTCGAACGATCCGAGCGGTCCCTGATTCGAGACCGCAAACAGCACGACAAGTCCGACGACGACGCTTGGAAACCCCATCCCGGTGTTGATGATCGAGGTGAGCAGCGCCTTTCCGCGGAACTCCTTGAAGCCCACGAGGAGTGCGACCGGGAGGCTAAATAGCGTACTCAGCGTGACTGCCACGAGACTTACGTACAGCGAGACGCGGATGATGCTTCGAATGTAGTTCCACTCGAAGGGAAACTCGGCAAACAGCGGAGAGAGTGTCGCTAACTCGAGTGGCATCGGTTTGGATCAGTCGTCGGTCTCCGAGGGATCCCAGTCTTCGGGGACGTACTGCTGGAAGTTCGGGTCCTCCGAGATCGCTTCCGGGAAGAACAGCTGCTCGTCCTCGACGGTGTAGTTCTCGATGATTTCCTGTCCTTCGGGGCTCGTCAGGTAGCCGATGTAGGCCATCGCCAGATCGTACTCGACGTTGTCGTGTACTCCGGGGTTGACCGCGACGATCCCGTACGGGTTCGCCAGCAGCTCGGGGCCGCCTTCGATCGGTCCCTCGACGTGGATCTCGAGGTCGATCTCCGACTGCATCGAGAGGAAGGTCCCGCGATCGGCGAGCGTGTAGTCGCCGGTCTGGTCGACCTGCGTGATCACTTCGCCCATTCCCTGACCGGCCTCCTGGTACCACTCCCCGAACTCGTCGACGCCGGCGGCCTCCCAGATCTCGAGTTCCTTCGTGTGGGTTCCGGACTCGTCACCCCGTGAGACGAAGGCCGCCTCTTCTTCGGCGATCGTGGCGAACGCCGCCTCGACGTCGTCTCCACCGCCGATCCCGGCCGGATCGTCGGCGGTTCCGATGACGACGAAGTCGTTGAACATCAGATCGCGGCGGTTCACCCCGTACCCCTCCTCCATGAACTCGTCCTCGAGCGAGCGGGCGTGAACCATGACGACGTCCGAGTCGCCGCCACGACCGGTCTCGAGGGCGGCGCCCGTCCCCTGCGAAACGGTGTCGACGGTGACGCCGTACCGATCCTCGAACGGAGCGTTGAGTTCGTCGAGGAGGCCCGTATCGTACGTGCTCGTCGTCGTGGTAAGCGTGATCGTCTCGCCGCTGATCTCTGGCCCGTCGTCGTCATCGCCATCGTCGCTACTGATGCAGCCGGCGAGGCCGATCGTCGCACTCCCGCCAACCCCGGCGAGTATCTCGCGCCGATGTATCGACATGGATACTTCGTCGAACGCCCAGTATAAATGGATTTCGAAGGTTGGTTTACGCGACACCTCTCTACCCGAGAAACACGCCCGTTCGTAACCGTTTGTGGTTATCGATGCGGGTGACAAGCGAGGTGCACACCTCGAGGGCGGGTCCTACCACCAGGGAAACAGCGCGCGCCGAATTCGGCGAAGCAGCGACGGCCCCTCGTGTCGGACCTCGAGGACGGTCCCGTCCGCCTCGAAGACGACCTCGTCGGCGGGGAGTTGTTCCCCGTCCGGCAGGGTGATCCGGCGGTCGGCTTCCGGAACCGTCCCGCCGCTGCTGGCGCCGAACAGGGTCCCGGATCGAAGGGATGGCTCGGGGACGGGTTCGTCGTACTCGATGACGTACACCGTCGTCCCGTCGTCGGTCGTCCGCTCCCAGTCGACGATCTCTCGAGTCGGACCCGTCCCGATCATGTAGCGGGGAGGTCCCGTCGCTCGAGGGGAATAGGTACCGGTCGGCCTCAGCGCTCGAGGTCGGCCTCGAGCCGCCGTCGGCGGTAGCGGGCGGCGTGGTGGTCGGTCGCGACGACCGCGAACGCGACCATGACGACGGCGAAGGAGAGCGTGACGGCGGGCGGGAGACCGTTGAGGTAGCCGTTCGCGAGCTGGCCGACCGCGAGAGCCAGCGGTCCGACCGAGAGCAGGGCGCTCGTCGCCGGTTCGGTGCGGAACAGCTCGCGGATCGGTGGGCGTCGACTGGAGGCCATAACTGGGCTGCGGTTGCGTTTCCTGTCGGGAGCGCGAGGGTATGCTTTTCGGTTCGTCGCGTTCGACGCAACCGATACGTTCATTCTGTCCGCGCGACAAGCCTGCTGTATGCGGATTCGCGAGTGGCAGGACGTGCTCGAGGACGTCACCGAGCGGGGCGTCGACCCCGAGGACTGGCGGGCCGTCGCCGGCGACCGTGCGGGCGGCGTCGGCGAGGACATGTACCTCGCACACCCCCGGGCGGGCGTCTTCTTCCTCAAGACGTACGCGAAAAACCCCTTCGAGGTCCGGGGCGTCGGGACGAAGGTGGCCCGAAGCCTCGACGACGAGATCGGCTCGTTCATGCCGGAGCGTGAGTCGGGCGGACGCTTCGCGGTCCAGTCCCCGCCCGAAGACGAGGACCACGCCGAGACCGTCTCGAAACGGCTCGAGACGGTGCTCGAGACTCACTCCGACGCGCCGACCCGGCCCCAGGACCTGTTCGACGACGTGATGGAGGCCCTCGAGAGCCCCGCGTTCGGCCCGATGGCGTACGACCAGTACGACCGGCCCGACGAACTCGAGGATCTCGCGGACCGGTTCGAGGAGGCCGACGACCTGCTGAACGCCGAACTCGACGACCTCATCGAGACCGACGAGGTCGATCGGGGCTTCATGTAAGGTTGCGGCGCCTGCGACTGCGTCCGGTGAGCCTTTGACGACCGACTCCGACAGCGTACGGTATGAGCGACAAAGCCGCGGCCGTCGTCCGCGAGTACTACGAGGCCCTCCGACGGGGTACGCCCCTGCCGCCGTACTTCCTCGAGGACACCTCGACGACGAAGTTCGGGATCAGCGAGGCAGCCTTCGGGTACGACGCTGTCGCCGACGCCCTCGAGAACCAGACCGAGACGACCACCGACTGGACCGTCGAGAGCCACGGACTCTCGATCAACGAGGACGGAGCGTACGCCACGTTCGCCGACGAGGTGACGATGGCCTGGACCGACACCGAAGCCGGGACGGATCGTCGGTTCGATACTCGCTGGAGCGGAACGCTGGTTCGTCCCGAGGTCGTCGAGTCGGGATCGAAGGCCGCCGACGCGGGCGACGATTCTCCCCCGTGGCTGTTCCGGACGATGCACGTCAGCACGGCCGACGAGTTATGAGTCGGAGGCGGGGTCCCGACCGTCGATCACCCTCGACGGGTGCACTGACGAGTCCGTCGACTCGAGTGGGGATCGCGTTCGTCCTGCTCGTCGGACTCTCGTGTGGACTGATCGCGGTTCACGGCGAGGCGTCGCTTATGGGGATCGGAACGGCGATCGGCGTGGGGCTGGTCGCCGGGAGCGGGCTGCTCTGGTATCTCCACTGGATTCTGGCGTAGGAACTCGGCGGCGTCGTCAGCGCCCCATCCGCTGGATCCACAGCCCCGGCGAGTCGAGTTCGTCCTGAGTCGGGAGGTTCTCGGGCCGGTCCCAGACCCGGCTCGCGGTCTCGACGTCCCGCACCGCGACGACGTGCTCGAAGAAGTTCTTTCCGCGCTGGTACTGGCGTTCCTTCAGGCCGAGCCCGAGCAGGCGCCGGAACAGCCGCTGCAGGGGACTCCGACCCTGCCGTCGCTCGTCGAGTTTGCGCCGGAGGTCCTCGTACTCGTCGTCGAAGGCGTGGTCCATCAACAGCTCGGCGTACCCCTCGACGACGGTCATCGCCGCGTCGAGGTCCTTGAACGCCGCCTTGTTGAACGACCCCGTCGAGAGGTCGGCGATCCCGTCCCGCATCCGCTCCTCGAGGTGCTCCGAGAGCCACGGCGCCGCGCCGAACTCGGCGGCGTGGGTCACCTCGTGGAAGGCGATCCAGCGGCGGAACCGATCGACGTCGACCTCGAGGGCGTCGGCGGCCTTGTGGATGTTCGGCCGGACGAAGTACAGCGCGTGGTCCTCCGAGGGGGTGTCCGCGAGCAACAGCGGGTCGTACTGGCCGAGCACGTTCCGCCCCAGAAACGCCAGCAACACGGTCATCGTTCCGGTGTTGATCGTCCGGGCAGCGCCCGGGAAGGCGCTCGCAGGGGTCTCGAGGGCGCCCATGACCCGCTCGAACGTCTCGACGTTGGCGTCGATCCAGTGGTGGCGGTTCTGGATCTCGACGGTGTCGGGGACGTCGAACTCCGCGCCCGAGACCGCGCGGACGGCCGCTCGAGCCTCGCGGACGTCGCGGGCGTAGGCCTCCCGCTCGCCGGGCTCGAGGTCGAGCGATCCGGGGTCGGTCGCCGCCTTGGCACCCTCGGCGGCCGACTGCCAGTCGATCACGCTGTCGCCGGAGGCGCCGGCGACCGCGCGGGCACTACGATAGAGATTCACGGGGTGAGCTACGGGCAGCGAACGCAAAAGGGTTCGGCTCGCCCACTCGCGGTTCGAGAGCACGGTTTCGGTATTCGGGCTCCCGTCCGAAACTCGCGTCACGTATAGGTGAACTACATCACCAGAGATCGACATCCCCTCGTTGCGGTGGCGTGCGCTGTCGACCGTCCGAACGCCAGTGAGGGCGGTCGACGATACTGCGCGAGGTCTTCGTGAACAGCGTGAACGAAGGCTTGTCAGAGCGTGCTCTGACAGTGGATGAGCGAGCGACAGCGCAGCGAGTGAGCGAATCGGTTGGGGAGGGCGTGGCAATCCCCTGTGTTCGTGCGAGCAGAGTCTGCTTCTGTCGGTATTACCGCGAAAGCCCCTGCCGTTCTCGGGCGTTCTG
>NZ_JBLRWX010000078.1:0-16879 GCF_047921035.1 Natronococcus sp. | reverse complement strand
TTACTGTAAGTCATTACCGGCGCAACCGCCGCACGGGTCGCGGTTGCGCCGGTAAATCGTTACAGCAATCCGTATCACTGGTAGCCCGTACTGGTTCGTCGATCGACGTCACGCATACAGTACTGAACTGCAGCGTCGGAGTGTCGTGCCTGCTGCCAGTGTATACAAAAGGGGTGTGCTATCCATGGCCGAATTGCATGCGCTCGAAGACGACGCCCACGTTGGCGGGTGACGGTTGGTCGGTGGCTCGAGCGCGCAACAACTGGTGTTACCATGGAACGACGTAAATTCCTGATCGGTGCCGGAGGTACAGCAATCGGAGCAAGTGCACTTGTCGGCTCGGGTGCATTTAGCTTTGTTCGCGCAGAGCGTGACCTAGATGTCGAGGTCGTGAATGATAAAGACGCCTATCTCGGCCTCGAAGCAACGAGCGAGTACGCGTCAGGGACTGGTGATGGTCAATTGGAACTCGATTGGGCCAGTGATAACGGTGAGGGGGGAAAAGGTCTGAATGAGAACGCCGACTCGAGATTCGATGATGTGTTCAAAATCATTAACCAGGGAACGAACGATGCGCGGATTTCGTTCCACGATACGGAAGGCGAAGTCGGATACGACTCACCCGGTGCGACATGGTACTACTCTTCGGATGGCGGATGGGAAGACAACGAAGTGAACGATGATCCCGTCCTCGAGCCAGGTGACTCGATTTATATCCACGTCATCTTCCGGCTGACCGAATACGACGAGGACGATCTGCCAGAACACCTCGGAATCGTCGCAGAGGAACCCTAACTGATCCCATCCGAACGTAACGCATGAAGCGACGAACCCTCATCGCCACGGCCGGCAGCACGATTGCAGGGGCCGGGACAGTTATCGGATCGGGGGCGGTCAGTTTCGTTCGGGCTGACCGCTCGATCGGGACCGAAGTCGTTGTCGATAAAGAAGCCTACCTCAGGCTGATGCCGCGAGATTCGAATTACGTGTCTCACTCGACGAACGGTCGATTGAAGTTCGACTTCGACGGAGTCTTTAGCGAGACGAACGGGTTTGGTGAGGGAGTCGGAACGGACTCTGTCTACAGGTTCCACGACCTGTTTTCGGCGAGAAACCAGGGTACCCGTGACATTAGCCTGTACTTCGAATACAATGACGACATCGTAGCTGATATCCGAGTGTTCGAGTACTCGCCAACTCGCGACCACGAAGAACCCCTGACGGCCGAGTCACCATCGTCGGTGAGAGAACCTGGAGAAGTCGTGCAGTTCTCCATGGAGATCGACACGAGGGAAACCCCGATTGGTTCCTACGAAACGTCTCTTACACTCGTCGCTGCAGAAAACCCTGCCGAGACGCTCCCAGAAAGGGAGTAATTCCCCCTATTGTTCGTCTTGCAACAGTCCGACGAATCCGACTAGCATCTCCAGATCATATTGCCCGAGCACAGTCACATCCGCTGAATCCACAGGCGTGTCCTCGGATCCGTTCGCCTCGACGATTTCGCTGTCGAAGTCATTATTTTTCTCGTTCGTCTCGAGACGGTGACCATCACCGTCGCTCGCCTCGAGGTCGTCCTCTTGGTTCACTTCAGATATGTTCTTGTCAGTTTCGTTTGACTCGTCCTCGAGCAGCTCGGAGTCAGTCTGATTTGCTTCGGTTTCGAACGTTCCAGTTGCGTCCCCGGACACCGAGAGCAGCGCGACCAGCTGGTAGCCACCCGCGAACGCAAGGACACCATTAGCGCCGCCAGCAGCGCGAGGACGGGACGACGTCGCGCAGTCATCGGTCCACCTCCGGTTCCTGCTGCTCGAGTCGGTCGGGCGCCGTGTCGACCACGTCCTCGTGCTCGGCAATCGTGCCACCGTCACCCTGCGAAGACAGCCACAGGGCTGCGACCAGTACGATGACGACTCAGACTCCGACCTCGAGGACCCGATCGTTACATTCCTCGCAGGTCGCCGCCAGGACGTCGTACCGGCAACAACAGGACTCGAGGACCACCTGATCGAAACTCACGGTGCCGTCGCAGGTCGGACACCACTCGAGAAACAGCCGCAACAACCCCAGAACCTCGCTGCGCTGGGCGAGAGACAGGTCGTCCCAGCCCTCGACCCGGCCGTCCAGTACCCTGGCACCGGCCACGTCCGCGACGAACGCCGACCGGGACTCCCACTGCCCGATCCGTTCGCCGTCGACCACGGCGACGAACGCGGTGCCGTGCCGGCGGATCTCGAGATCCGACGGCGCCAGCCCGACGAACTCGGCGAGTGCGTTCCGATCGGCCTGAGCAACGTCGACGGCTGTACACTCCCGGCGCCACGCCCGCTCGAACGTCGGCTCGAGGACCAGATCGTCGACGCCCGGGTCCTCGATCACGACCCCGATCTCCCGGAGATACTGGTCGATCTCCAGCTCCGCGGCCGAGGTTGGAGCCGACTCCGAGGACGTCTCGGACCGCTCGAGTACCCGGTCCGGATGAGAACACTTCGTCAGCGTCGGCGTTCCGGGAACGAGAGAGCCACGCAACCAGATCGCCATGACGGCGACGATAAACAGCACGACACCGGCGACCGGAACGGCGATGCCGACGACGACCGCCACCACCGCTGCGATCGCCAGGTTGAGCACGGTACACGGGATACACCTGTTCTGGCCGGCATGCTCCGAGCGGGTGGCTCGCTCGAGCAGCGTATCCCCTGTCATACGCTCGTTTGGGTCCTCGGCGAAATATGTATGATTGCTCTACCGGGGTCGGCCGCGCCCCTCTTACGCGGGCTTCTCGAGCGACACTACTGGGCGCTCGCCCGGTACCGTTCCGCCGTTTAAGCGTTCCTTCGTGGCGTTCAGGCGGAGGCAGACGAACGACAAGGTGATCGTGTAGCGTTTCAAACCCCCGGCTCGAGCGCTGGAAGCGTCGACTCCCGTGACCGACGAAACCTACTCGCTCAGTGTTCCGCTGTCGGTCCGTCGAGTTTGGGAACTAACTCCGACAACGTCTCGAGGTCGTACTGTCCGGGCGCGGTCGCCTCGGCGGGATCGACGGGCGCGTAACCGATTCTCGAGCCGTACACCGGCGCGACGGCCCGCGTGTGCCGTCCAACTTCGCCCATCGCCATCGTCGCCACCCGATCGCCGTGGTGGGCGAGTTGCTCGGTCGCCGACAGCAACGCGATCGTGTCGGCTTTCGACTCTGCGGTAACGGCCAGCTTCGCGACGTCGGCGTACTTGCCCGCCTCGGTCAGCGTCGAGACCATCTCGCCTCGAGGCGGCGTCCCCTCGAAGTCGTGCGAGGACGCAATAATCGAAACGCCCCGCTCGCGGGCGGTCTCGAGGACGGGCTCGGCCTCCCCGTCGAGGATCGACTCGAGTTCGACGTCGATCGCGCCGACGGCGTCGAACGCGGTCGCCTCCGAGAGCACGTCGAGCCGATCGCTATCGTCACCGTCCCACTCGCCGCCCTCCCAGGCGGCGCGGTTGGTCGCGATTATCGGGAGGGACGCGTCGTAGGCCTCGAGATCCTCGAGTGGGTCGTCGGTCAGATCCATCCGGAACTCGACGGCGTCGGCGTGCTCGCGGGCCGTCGGCTCGTCGGCGTCGGCCGGGTCGGCGGTCGCGGCGGCGAGGACGAACGAGTCGAAGTCGATACGCATAGCCGGTTGTGAGAACGGGACGTCGAAAAACGGTGTCGTTCCGGCGAGTTACGCCATCCCGAGGGTTTCCTCGGCCTCGAGCAGCTCGTGGTACCGATTCCGAATGGTGACCTCGGAGATGTCGGCGACGTCGCTGACCGCGGCCTGGGTCGTCTTCTCGTTGGTCAGCAGGGCGGCGGCGTACACCGCGGCGGCCGCGAGGCCGACCGGCGACTTGCCCGAGTGGACGCCCTTCTCCTTGGCGTTCTGGAGCAGGCCGCGGGCGCGGTGTTCGGCCTCGTCGGAGAGCTCGAGTCCCGACGCGAAGCGGGGGACGTAGCTCTCGGGGTCGGCGGGCTGGACCTCGAGGCCGAGTTCGCGGACGACGTAGCGGTAGGTGCGGGCGATCTCGTTTTTCTCGACGCGGGAGACGTCGGCGATCTCGTCGAGGCTCCGCGGAACGCCGGCCTGGCGCGCGGCGGCGTAGACGCAGGCCGTCGAGACGCCCTCGATCGACCGTCCGGGAAGGAGGTCCTCGTCGAGCGCGCGCCGGTAGATCACCGAGGCGGTCTCGCGGACGTTCGTGGGCAGGCCCAGCGCCGAGGCCATGCGGTCGATCTCGCCGAGCGCCTGCTTGAGGTTGCGCTCCTTGGAGTCACGCGTACGGAAGCGCTCGTTCCACTTGCGCAGGCGCTGCATCTTCTCGCGCTGTCGGGAGCCCAGCGAGTTGCCGTAGGCGTCCTTGTTGCGCCAGTCGATGTTCGTCGAGAGCCCCTTGTCGTGCATCGTGTTCGTCGTCGGCGCGCCGACGCGGGACTTCTCGTTTTTCTCGGTGGCGTCGAACGCGCGCCACTCGGGACCGCGGTCGACGGAATCCTCCTCGACGACGAGGCCGCAGTCCTCGCAGACGGTCTCACCGTGTTCGTCGTCGACGACGAGGTTGCCCGCACACTCGGGACAGACGACGTCGCTCTCCTCACTCTCGGTCGTCTCCTCGCTCGTTTCGTGTTCGCTACGTCGGACTCTCGTGCTCGGTGATGCGTTAGTCATGGGATGGCGGGTACTGCCCGGGAACTCGCGTGCAGAATCCGGACGGAGTTGTTACCTACTCGGTTTCGAGACACCGGAGTTAATGGTTTCGGAATCGCCGCCGTTCTCCGCTCGAGAGCCGGTTCTTCGTCAAAATCCGTGTAGAACCCGTGACCGTGACCGTTCGGATTCGGAACGAAACGGGAGTTCCAAACGGTCCGACTCCGAGTCCCGGGTATGGACGTCGCAGTCGGAAGTACGAACCCGGTCAAGGTCGATGCGGTCGAACGAACGCTCGAGCGGTACGATCCGGCGGTCACCGCCGTCGCGGTCGACTCCGGCGTCTCCGAACAGCCTCGGTCGATCGCCGAGACGGTCTCCGGCGCCGAGAATCGCGCCCGTCGGGCCCTCGAGGCGACCGACTGCGAGTACGGGATCGGCCTCGAGGGCGGCGTCGCCCGGATCGAGGGGACGCCGGGGCTCTCGCTGATCATGTGGGGCGCGGCGACCGACGGCGACCGCATCGAACGAGGGGGAGGGCCGACGCTTCGGCTCCCCGATCGGATCGCGGGACGGCTCGAGGACGGCGAGGAACTGGGGCCGGTGATGGACGACGTGCTCGGCCGGGACGACGTCGCCGAAACGGACGGCGCCGCGGGCGTGCTCACGGGCGGGCTTACCGACCGAACGAGCGCGCTCGGCGAGGCGGTCGCCTGTAGCGTCGGCCCGCTTCTGACTCCGGAGTACGAGTGGTAGCACCCCATTGAGGTTTCTCCCGCGGACAGTCGTCGATCCGGACCGATTAGCCGACCGTACCAACGCGTCGTTTCGGTCCCCGCATTCCGTCCTTACTTTCCGGGAGATCGCAAGACGGGAGGGAGTTAACCGGTCGTACCAAACCCCCTAAGAGCGTTCCCGGCGTGGCACGTCGTATGAGCACCGCAACGGCTACCGACCTCACGAGCAAACAGCGCCGGATCCTCCGGTACCTGCGGGAGCACGCGGCGACGAAGACGTACTTCAAATCGCGGCTCATCGCCCAGGAGCTGGGGATGACGGCCAAGGAGGTCGGCTCGAACATCACCGCGCTCCAGGAGAGCGACGCCGGCGTCGAGATCGAGAAGTGGGGCTACTCCTCGAGTACGACCTGGAAGGTCAGCCTATAGCGATTCGAGACGAGACCGTTCTGAGGGGGTTTGTGACGGAACAGCGACGGGAGTCGCCTCGCTACCCGTTGTAGGCGACGAACTGGTCGGCGTTTCGCGCGAGCCGGCGCGCGCGGTCGCCGAAGGAATCGGCGTGGCGAACCACGAGCACGAGGACGGTTTCGGGCCGTTCGACCGCGTACCCGTCCTCCCGGGAGAGCAGGCCGGCCCCCTCGAGTTCGCCGGCGTACTTGCTCACCGTCGGCGCCGAAACCTCGAGGGCGTCCGCGAGGTCGCCGGCCGTCGAGTCCGACGACAGCAGCAGTTCGATCAGCATGCCTCGCGGGGTATCCCGACGGAGATAGCCCAGCGCGCGTTTCTCGAACTCGTCGAACCGACCCGCGGGGACGAACCGCTTGTAGTCGCCGTCGCGGTAGCGCTCGATGGCGCCCCGCTCCTCGAGCTGGCGGAGGTGGTGCTGGGTCTCGCCGGTGCCGAGTTGCAGGTCGTCGCGGATCTTCGAGAAGTGCGCGCCGGGCGTCGTCGAGAGGTAGCCCGAAATCGCGTCGCGAGCGTCGCTCTCGCCGGTGTCGGCGCTCGCGGTTTCCGAGAGGCTCGCCACCGGTGCGGTGGCACCGAGCGCGGCGAACCGACGCAGGGTCGATCGCTTGTCGTCGTCGACCCCTTCGGACGATGTCATAACTCCTACCGTCAGCAATGTGATCCGCGGTAAAACAGGTTTCGCTCCGTCTCGATACCCAAGATCGATCGGTACGAACCCCTCTCGGTCGGTCGGGGCGGACTCTCGCTCGCTTCGGCCCCGACGGGTACCGGCCCGTCGAACACGACCTCGAGCGGTACCGATGCGTCTCGCTGGCCGCTCGAGTTGTCGACAGCGGTCGGAAAAACGGAACGGAAACTCAGTCCTTCGCGCTCGAGTCGTCGACCGGGGACTGATCGTCGTCAGTAGATCCGGCGTCGTTCGCCGAAGACGCCGGCGTTCCGCCGTCGGTCTGCTGGAACTCCTGGTCCATCTCCTCGATAACCTCGTCGGGGTCGGTGATCTCGGCGGGATCCTCGCCCTCCTTGATCGCCTGGGCCTCCTGTTCCATCGCCTCGACGTCCATCTCGGCTTCCTGATCGATCTCGCCGATGATCTCGGCGATGTCGTCGAGGCCGATCAGCTCGCGGGTCTCCTCGGAGAACTCGAGACTCTCGAGCTGGTCGCCGTCTTCCTTGACGTCGCTGCCCGAGAGGTGTTTACCGTAGCGCCCGACCATCGAGGTCAGCTCCTGTGGCATGACGAAGGTGGTCGACTCGCTCTGGCCGATCTGTTCGAGCGTCTCCATTCCCTGATCGATGATGGCGCGTTCGCCCATCGATTCGGCGGACTTGGCCCGTAGAACCGTCGAAATCGAGTCACCCTGCGCCTCGAGGATCTGGCTCTGCTTCTCACCCTGGGCGCGGATGATCTCGCTTTGCTTGTCACCTTCCGCCTTCTCGACGGCGCTGCGGCGTTCACCCTGCGCCTCGAGGATCATGGCGCGGCGTTTCCGCTCGGCGGAGGTCTGTTGTTCCATCGCGCGCTGGACGTCCTTCGAGGGGTTGACTTCGCGAACTTCGACGCTTTCCACTCGAATGCCCCACTCGTCGGTGGGTTCGTCGAGCTCCTGGCGGATCTTCGCGTTGATCTCCTGGCGCTTGTTCAGCGTGTCGTCGAGCTCCATGTCGCCCAGCACGGCACGCAGGGTGGTCTGGGCGAGGTTCGAGACGGCCTTCTTGTAGTCGTCGACCTCGAGGAAGGCCTTCTTCGCGTCCATCACCTTGATGTAGACGACGGCGTCCGCGGTCACGGGGGAGTTGTCCCGCGTGATCGCTTCCTGCCGGGGGACGTCCAGGGTCTGGGTTCGCATGTCGAACCGATAGGTGTTCGAGACGAACGGCGGGACCCAGTTGATCCCGGGTTCGAGCAACTTGCGGTACTCGCCGAAGACGGTGAGGGCGCGCTTCTCGTAGGCGTCGACGATCTCGATCGCGCTCAGCAGCGCGGCGACGACGACGACGAGAACCAGCGCACCCAGAAACAGCAGTGCACCGCCGGTTTGCATGGGGAGTAATTCGATCGCCATACGTCGATCTTACGGCGGTGAGGGGAAAAACGTTCCCCCAACCAACATGTCCCCCGGTCAGTCGGACTTCTCGGTCTCGGGTTCGCGTACCGACTCGTCGGCGTCCGACTCCGCGGATCCGGTCTCGTCGACCGTCGGCTCCCCGCCGTCCGAGGAGTCGCGGGCGAGCGCCCGGTCGATCTCGTCCTCGCCGATCGAGCCCAGCGATTCGACGGTCAGGACGTTCCCGCCGCCGGGATCGAGGACGATGATCTCCTCGCCCTCCTCGATGGTTCCGCTCGAGGTCCGGGCGCTGTAGTAGGGGGCGAACCCGCCCTGCTCGAGTTTGACCTCGCCGCCGCGGTTGGTGACGGTCTCGGTGACGTATCCGGTGGTTCCGGCCAGCGACGCCGAGTCGGAGGTCTGTGGGGTCCCCTTCCCGCCGTAGAAGTCGAACTCGCGATAAATGTAGGTCGCGACGAGTCCGATCGCCAGCGTCAGCCCCGCCAGCACCAGCAGATTCGCCGCCGGCGGGAACAGCATCCCGATGAGTCCCGCCCCGACCAGGGCGATGCCGATGACGATGAGGTGGGCCCCCGGCGACAGCGCCTCGAGCCCCATCAACACGAGACCCGCCGCCAGTAACACGAGGGGCATGTTCTCGAAGAGAACTTCGATCATGCCCGATGCTAAGGTCTCGCCGTGATTAAATGTTTAGTGAGGTCAGAACGGCAGCGAGACGACGCGGGCGATCACGAGGAGCATCGCGATCGCGCCCAGCACGACGAAAATCGCGTTCTCGAGGTCTGGATCGCCGCGTTCGATCGGCGTCGAACTCGGCTCGGGTCCGTAGGGATCGTCCTCGTCTTCGTTCTCGCCCGCGTCGGTGGCGGCGCTATCGTAGCTCGAGAGATCGATCGGGATCCGATCGCGGTCGTCGCCGCGGATGGGCTCGACGTCGGTGGTGTCCCGGACGTTCCGCACCGTTTCCCGCTCGTCGGTCGATCCCGCCGTCGGCTGCTCCCGCGTCCCGTCGTCGCGTCGGTCGCCGGAGGCGTCGCCTGCCATGCGTCGCCGTTGGAGCGCCGCGGTCAAAAACCCGCGGCCCTCGACTCGAGCTAGTTCCGCTCGGTCCGGTCGGCGATGTCGCCGCCGTAGACGACGCCGCGCTCCGCGTCGAGCGTCACCGTCGATCCGTCCTCGAGTTCGTCGACGTCGGCGCCGCTGATCATCGGCACGTCGACCTCCCGGGCGACGAGCGCGGGGTAGCCCGTCATCCCCCGCTGGGCGTTGACGATCCCGCCGAGGCGATCGAGGTCGCCCTCGAACTCGTCGTCGAACGCCGATCCGAGCGCGACGATCGCGCCCTCGGGAATCTCCGAAAGGTCGCCGTCCCGGAGGCGAACGACCGGGCCGGTCGTCCGTCCCTCGACGACGACCCGGCCCGTCGTCAGCGCGTCCGCGGCGACGTGGACCTTCATCATGTTCGTCGTGTTCGCGCCCTCGAGTTCGGTCATCATGCCACAGAGGACGACGACGGTGTCGCCGCTGTCGGCGACGCCGGCGTCGAGCGCGGCCTGGACGGCCTTCTCGACGACGGCGTCGGCGCCCTGGTCGGAGACGCGGGCGTACAGCGGCGTCACGCCCCACGACAGCGCGAGTCGTCGGCGCACGTCGTGGTTCGGCGTCGAGGCGACGACGGGAACGCCCGGACGATACTTCGCCGTCTTCAGCGCGGTGTAGCCGGACTCGGTCGCGGCGACGACGGCCTCCGCGCCGATGTCTCGAGCCAGGTAGCGCGCCGACCGGGCCAGCGCGTCCGTTCGGGCCTCGCCCGCGGTCGGAACGCGCTGTTCTAAGGTTTCGGCGTACTCCTCGGAGCCTTCGACCTGGCGGACGATGCTGTCCATGGCGTCGACGACTGCGGGCGGGTGGTCGCCGATCGCCGTCTCGCCCGAGAGCATCACCGCGTCGGTGCCGTCCAGCACGGCGTTGGCGACGTCGGACGCCTCGGCGCGGGTCGGTCGGCGGGCGTGGACCATCGAGTCGAGCATCTCCGTCGCCGTGATGACCGGCGAGCCGGCCTCCCGACACTTCCGGATGATCCGCTTCTGGATCATCGGAACGTCCTCCATCGGACACTCGACGCCCAGATCGCCGCGGGCGACCATGATCCCGTAGGAGGCCTCGATGATCTCGTCTAAGTTCTCGACGGCGCCGGCCCGTTCGATCTTCGAGATGATCGGGATCTCCTCGGCGTCGAGGTCCTCGAGCACCTCGCTGACCTCGTAGACGTCCTCGGCGTCGCGGACGAAACTCGCCGCGACGAAGTCGACCTCCTTCTCGGCGGCGAGCTCGAGGTCCTTCCGATCCGAGTCGGTGACGATGTCCAGGTCGAGATCGACGCCGGGAACGTTGACGCCCTTGCGGCCGCCGAGTTCGCCGCCGGTGTCGACGCGGGCCCGGACCGTCCCGCCCGAACGCTCGAGCACCGTCGTCTCGATCAGCCCGTCGTCGAGCAGGATGCGGTCGCCCGCCTCGACCTCCCGGATGGGAAGCGAGAGACCCACGCGCTCGGGGGAGGCCGCCTCGCCCTCGACGAACTCGATCTCGGAGTCCGTCTCGAGGGAGACGGTCTCGCCTTCCGGAAGCGGAGCCGTTCTGACTTCGGGCCCTTTCATGTCGAGCATGACCGCGACCGGTTCGTCCCGCTGTTCGTCGACCTCGCGCACGCGGTCGATCAGCGTCGCCCGATGCTCGAGGCTGCCGTGGCTCGCGTTCAGCCGGGCGACGGACATTCCGGCGTCTGCGAGTTCGGAAATCGTTCCCCGGTCGTCCGAGGCGGGACCCAGGGTACAGACGATCTTCGCGTTTCTCATGTCGCCTGATAGCGCGAGCACCGCCAAAAAGCTGCGTGGTTTACTCGGTCTCGAGTTCCCCTCGAACCCATCATGTGCCACGGGAACGGTTTTCCGACGTTCGTGCCTCTCTCCAGATATGCCAACGTTCGCGTCCGTCGTCGAACTCACCGATCGGGACGTCCAGAACATGCAGGAACTCGCCTCGATCTGGGGCGAGATCCGGACGGAGTTCGAGGAGCACGACACGACGCTGAAAGACTCCTACGCGATGCTCGGCGAGCACGACTTCCTCGTCATCTTCGAGGCGCCCGACCAGGACGCCGCGTACAAGGCCGCACTGACCCTGCACCGCCACGGGCTGGACGCCCAGACGATGGCGCTAAAAAACACCGACGACTTCGCGGACCTCGTCGACGAGGTCTGACTCGGAGCGGTTCTCGAGGTGTGCGGCGAAACGCCGTCCCGAGACCGATGCATCTGTCCTGACGAGGTTCCCGCCACTCGGACCAAGTATAACTTCGGAGCCGTTACTCTCTCTGCGGTGGCGCACGCTGGGCGACGGGGAGCAAACAGCGAGCCGTCGGCCGATTTCGTGCGAGGGATGAGCGAACGAGCACAGCGAGTGAGGGAATCGGCTGGGGAGGACGTGGCTATTCCCTGTGTTCGTGCGAGCAGAAGCTATCTTTAAACAGTGAGAGAATCCCGCCGTTTACGGCGTCCTCAGAACGCGAAGCGTTCTGATGGGCATCGCAAACCTTCGGTTTGCTCAACGGGCGTGAATCGCGTCACTCGACTACGAAATCCACCGCTCGATGCCAAACTGGATATTCAACGTGAATCTACACTATTAAGTCGGTTTGTCTACATAGGCTATGTATGGCGATTGAGGTCACACGCACCTACGTTGGTTCCATCCAGAACCAGCGACAGGTCTGCGAGGGCCTCGACTCGCTCGGAGACTCCGCCTCGAAAATCTGGAACGTCGCACGCTGGACAGCCGACCGCGTATGGGACGCGACCGGGGAAATCCCGGACGAAGGAACGCTCAAAGCGTATCTGAAGAACCAACCGTGCTGGAAAGATTTGAACGCACAATCCAGTCAGAAAGTCATCGAAGAACTTTCTGACGCTTTCCAGTCGTGGTTCGACTTGCGACACAAGTTCGACGAGGCGAATCCGCCCGGCTACCGCAAATACGGCGACACCCGGCCAAAGAGTACAGTCACGTTCAAAGCAGATGGGTTCAAACACGACCCCGAAAACAACCGCATCCGACTCTCAAAGGGGAAGAACCTGAAGGAACACCGTTCTGACTTCCTGCTCTGTGAGTACCAGACCCGCCCCGACGTTGACCTCTCGGAAGTCAACAAGGTGCAAAACGTTCGCGCCGTCTGGAACGGCGACGGGTGGGAACTACACTTCGTCTGCAAAGTCGAACTCGAAACCAACGACTCGACAGACGACGAAGTGGCAGGGATCGACCTTGGCATTAAGAACATCGCCACTGTCGCATTCCCAAACGAATACGTTCTCTACCCCGGCAACTCGCTCAAAGAAGATAAACACTACTTCACGCGAGCCGAGTACGACACGGAAGGTGAGAACGGCCCCTCGGAGAAGGCGATGTGGGCGCGTCGGAAACTTGCAGACCGTGAGACACACTTCTACCACGTTCTCACGGACGCCATCATCACAGAGTGTGTCAAACGAGGTGTTGGGACGCTCGCGGTGAGTTGGCCCGAAGACGTACGAGAATCAGACTGGGGCAAGACCGGTAACAAGAAGTTGCACACGTGGGCGTTCGACTGTATCTACCAGTACCTCGCGTACAAAGGCGAGATACGTGGTGTCGAGGTACTGAAGGAGAACGAGTGGGATACGTCGAAGACGTGTTCGGCGTGTGGTGACGACACGAAGTCGAACCGGAAGCATCGTGGCTTATACGTTTGTTCGTCGTGTGAGCTGGTCGGGAACGCAGATTGCAACGGAGCGGAGAATATGCGTCAGAAGATAACTCCAAGTCCTCACGGTGAGGATAGGAGTAACGGCTGTGTGGCACAGCCATCGGTACACCTGTTCGACCGCGAAAGCGGGATGTTCCGTACGAGAGAACAGGTCGTATCGTAGACCGGCAAATATCCCACCTGCGGTACGGGAAGCCTCGCCGTTTACGGCGAGGAGGATGTCACTCCCCGATGTGAGTACTACGAAAGCCCCCAGCCCCTTTCAGTCCCACTCGCGGTGGGTGGTCGGGGCTGCAGACTCGACGCTGGACGTTCCACCTACGCCTACGTAACAGCCTTCGTGTGGGTGGTCGCTTCCGGAACGCTTTCGCCTCGAGCAAAGACCGTGAGGACGACTACCGAACCATCTCGCCGACCTCGGCGTCACCGTGAGTCGTCAGCAGGTCCGCCTGCTCGCCGGCAGCCAGGACCATCCCGTTCGACTCGACGCCGAACAGCTCGGCGGGTTCCATGTTCGCCAGCAGGATGCACTTCTGGCCGGGTAGTTCCTCGAGGTCGTGCAGTTGCTTGATCCCCGCGACGACCTGGCGGGTCTCGAAGCCGATGTCGACCTCGAGTTTGGCGAGGTCGTCGGCGCCCTCGATCCCCTCGGCCGTCTCGATGCGGCCGACGCGGATGTCGACGTCCTGGAACTCCTCGAAGCCGATTCGGTCCTCGAGCAGGGGCTCGAGGTCGTCCGTGTCTTCGTCTCCGTCCGCCATGTCAGCGGCTTCGCCCTCGTCGGTGTCGTCGCTTTCGGTTTCCTCGCCTTCTCGCGGCTCATCGCCGCTCGATTGTTCCGAGGCGCGTTGCGCCTCGCTCTCGTCTCCGGCCGCAGCCACGCGCTCCTCGAGCTTCTCGTTCAGTTCGTCGACGCGGTCGTCCTCGATCTTCTCGAACAGCTCGCCGGGTTCCTCGAAGCTCCGGGGTGGCGCCTCGAGGGCGGCCTCGAGACCGGCGTCAGCGACCTCGCCCTCCTCGCCGATCTGGTCCCACAGCAGCTGGGACTTCTCGGGGGTGATCGGCTTGAGCAGGACGGCGACGGCTTTCGCGATCTGGACGCAGTCGCGGATGACCTGCGCCGCTTTCTCCGGGTCGTCGTCCGTGAGCTTCCAGGGCTCGTTGCGCTGAATGTACTCGTTGCCGAACTGCGCAAGGCGGGTGGCGGCCTGGCCGATACCGCGCAGCGAGTAGTCGTTGACGGCCTCGCGGACCTCGCCGATAGCACCCTCGATACGTTCCTGAACTTCCTCCGAGACGTCCGCGTCCGGGGTCCCCTCGAAGTTCCGGTAGGCGAACAGCAGCGAGCGGTACCAGAAGTTGCCCACGGTGCCGACGAGTTCGCCGTTGACTTTCTCCTGGAAGGCGTCCCAGGAGAAGTCGACGTCCTGCTGGAGACCCCCAGTAGTCGTCAGGTAGTACCGCAGGAGATCGGGATGGAACCCTTCGTCGAGATACTCCTCGGCCCAGATCGCCCGATTTCGGCTCGTCGAGAGCCCCTTCCCGTTGATCGTGATGAAGCCGGTCGCGGCCACCGCGCGGGGAGCGTTGTAGTCGGCGCCCTCGAGCATCGCGGGCCAGAAGATCGTGTGGTGCTGGATGATGTCCCGGCCGATGACGTGGACGATATCTCCGTCCGCTTTCCAGACGCGCTCCCAGTCGTACTCGTCGGTTCCGACGCGCTCGGAGTACTGCTTCGTCGAGGCGATGTACTCGATCGGGGCGTCGACCCAGACGTAGAGGACGACGTCCTCCGTGCTTTCGTCGTCACCGTTCGGGTAGTCGATCCCCCACTCCATGTCGCGGGTGAGACACCAGTCCTGGAGCCCCTCTTCGATCCACTGGCGGGGCTGGTTGCGGGCGTTGGAGGTACCCTCGAGGCCGTCTAAGAACTCCGTCAGATAGTCCGAAAACTCCGAGACGCGGAAGAACTTGTGGGTCCGTTCGCGGTACTCGGCCGGATTCCCCGTGATCGTGCTCTTGGGATCTTCGACCTCGCCCGGCTCGAGGTGGCGCTGGCAGCCCTCGTCGCACTCGTCGCCGCGGGCCTTCTCGCCGCAGTAGGGACAGGTGCCCTCGACGTACCGGTCGGGCAGGTACTGGTCGGCGTCGGGATCGTAGGCGACCTGGATCTCCCTCTCGTAGACGTACCCCTCCTCGTCTAACGTGCGGACGATCTCCTGGGTGAGTTCGGTGTTGGTCTCGTCGTGGGTGTGGCCGTAGTTGTCGAACTCGACGTTGAACTTCGGGAACGTCTCCTCGTACTGGCGGTGCCACTCGAGGGCGAAATCTTCGGGATCGACGCCCTCCTGCTCGGCGTTGACCGCGACGGGCGTGCCGTGCATGTCCGAGCCGGAGACGTACGCCGTCTCCTGGCCCAGCGTCTCGAGGGCGCGGGAGAACGCGTCCGCGCCGATGTATCCCCGGAGGTGACCGATGTGGAGGTCGCCGTTGGCGTAGGGCAACCCGCAGGTCACGACCGCCGGACGGTCCGTCGGAAACTCGTCGGTGCTCATACTCGTCATGAGTCGGTGCCGGGCGTAAAAGCCGCCGGTTTCCGCTCGGTCACTCGGTCGCGTCGCCGACGGTCCAGACGTCCGGCAGCAGGCCGGCTCGAGCGCCGATCAGCAGTCCGAGTCCGGCCAGCAGGGACGCGAAGAAGACGACGGTCGACGCCGCACCGCCGAGCGGGACGACGAGCGAGACGGCGGTGACGACCCACGCCAGCCAGGCCAGCGCCTCCCAGGGCCGACCGCCGTACAGACGCCAGCTCGCGAGCGAGAGCGCGAAGCCGCCGAGCGCGGCCGCCACCAGAACGGCCTCAAGGGTTGTCGACGCCGCGATCAGCGTGCCGACGCCGACGATCGAGACGGCGTCGATCCGATCCATGCCCATACCGACAGCTTCCCGCGACGTGCCAAACGGGTATCGATTAGCTCCGATGGCGACCGGTCCCTCTCACTTGAACGCCTCCGCCCGACCCCGAAGTCGCTCGAGCACCGACGGCCGACCGCGGCACTCGAGCGTGACCGTCTCGCCCTCGTAGTCGACGGACTCCACGGTCGTCCGGTCGTGGGCCGCGGAGACCAGCGACATCGCGTCGTCGGTGTTCGGTATCCGGAGCGTCGCCCGCTCCTCGGGGAATCGCTCCCGGATCGCCGTGCGAACGGCCTCGAGGTTCGTCCCCTCGAGCAGGCTCGCGAGGATCGGGTCGGCCGCCGGCTCGGGAACGAGATCCGCAGCTACCGAGGACCGCCGCCGGCGCTCCTCCTCGGACAGCGTCTCGGCCTTGTTGAGCACCGGAACGATCCGATCCTCGTCGACCCCCTGCGCGTCGAGCACCTCGAGGGATACCGACAGCCGCTCGCGGAACGTCTCGAGGGGGTCGCTCGCGTCGACGACCAGGACGACGACGTCGGCCGCGCTCGCCTCCGACAGCGTCGAACTGAACGACTCGACGAGGTCGTGGGGCAGATCGTCGACGAACCCCACCGTGTCGGTCACGAGCGCGGGCCGGCCCTCGAGGGTCGCTCGACGGGTCGTCGTCTCGAGGGTCTCGAACAGCCGGTCCTCGATCGCCGCGGTCGCGTCCTTTCTATCGCCGTCCGCGGGAGCGTTCTCGGCTCGATCCTCGAGGCTCATCTCGTCGGCGAGTCGGTGCAGCAGCGTCGACTTCCCGGCGTTGGTGTAGCCCGCCAGGGTAACGAGGTCGAACCCCTCCTCGCGACGGCGCTGCCGGAACTGCTCGGCGGGCTCGGGCAGCTCCTCGAGTGTGGTCTCGAGGCGGTCGATCCGCTCCTCGACGTCGTAGATCCGGGACCCCTTCTCGGTCTGCTGGTTCAACATCCCCTCGTCGGCCGCGGCGATCACCCGCGGCAGGTCGTAGCGCAGGCGCGCCAGCTCGACCTGGAGCTGGGCCCGCCGGGTGCCCGCCTGGCTCTCGAAGAGCTCGAGGACGAGCCGGTAGCGATCGACGACGACCGTCTCCTCGGGCATCGTTCGCTCGATGGTGTGGTGCTGGTCGGGCGTGAGCTCGCCGTCGACGACGACGCGGCCGGCCTCCCGCTCCTCGACGACGGCGGCGAGCTCCTCGAGCTTCCC
>NZ_JBLRWX010000077.1:0-17472 GCF_047921035.1 Natronococcus sp. | reverse complement strand
CGACGGGCTTCTACCGGCTCGAGCGCACCGCGGACGGCAACGAGGGCGACTCGCTGCGGGCCGTCGCCCGGCAGGTGACCCACCTGCTCTCGCTGGCGCGCAAACACGACCTGGCGGTCGTGCTCACGAACCAGGTCTTCTCGGATCCCGACACCGACCGAACCCGCCCGCTCGGGGGCAACACCTTAGAGCACTGGACCGGGACGGTCCTCCGGATCGAACGCTTCCGCGGCGGCAATCGGCGTGCGACGCTCGAGAAACACCGCTCGAAGGCCGTCGGCGACTCGGTCCAGTTCCGGATCACGGAGACGGGCCTCGAGGGCGGGGACGGCGACGCGCTTCGCTGAGCGCGACGGAAGGCCGCGAGCGGCTCCGCGCTCGTTCTCGAGGCGCCGCTCGAGCGAATATCGGTTTCGGAGCCCGAGAACCGGATCAGTCAGCGTCAGGCTTGGCTACGGCGGTACCCCGAGACGAGCACGCGCGAACTCCTGTAGAGGACGACAGCTCCGGCGCCCCCGACCAGGAGCCCGAGCACGACGATACCCCAGCCGAACCCGCCCAGCGCTGCCGACAGCCCCGCCCACGTAGCGGCCGCCAGCACGGCGAACGCGAACGCGGTGAACAGCGCGTACCGAACGAGCGCGACGCGGGGCGACCCCCGCCCGAGCGCCTCGAGGCCGCCCAACTGGACGGCGGCGGCCTCGACGGCGACCTGGAGCCCGATGGCTATCGATACCGCGACCACCAGGAACCCGGCGGCCGGGGAGAGCTGGTGGACGCCGGCGAGCTCGAGGACGCGGCCGACGAGGAAACTCAGCGCCGTCATCGAAGCCGCTATCGCCGGGATTCCGATCAGCACCGCGGCACCGAGATAGACCAGACTCGGAACCAGCATCGAACGTCGTTCGGCTGACATACGATGAGTCGTTCGTGTCACCGCAAAAGGGTGTCGGTCAGTGACGGAACCGAACAGTAGCACGGTTGCTATAGTAACAACTGAAACTATTTGCACACCGATCGCACAGCCATCGTGCGATTGAGTGCACACTGACTTTCAGTGGCTACTATAGTTGAGTGAAACTCGCGTTACGCACGGGGTGTCCGTGCCTCACCGACCGATTACCGGTTCGAAGAGCGTATCAGCAGTAGTGCTTGTGAGCGGAACACTTACCAGAGACTGAACCGTATTACAGTTCATGAATAGTAAAGGCGTTCAGCCATCGGGTGGATGTGAAGGAACATACGTTTGTCTTCCGATTCCGCTCGGTGACCGCGAGGCGTTCCGACATCGCGCAGCGACTGACATCCTCCACGTACTCGCTGATAATCCAGACACGACCTTCTCGAACCGTGAACTTCACCGACTGACGGAGAGAGGAATGTCGAACGTGAACGCCGCTGTTCTCTCTCTCGAAGCCCTCGGTATAATTCACGTTGATCGCGACGGCAGGTCAAATGCCGTACAGATCAACCCGGATCGATTCGTTCACAGCAATGATCCGATTACCACGGTTCCGCAATCCGAATTCCATGCCCCAGTGCGAACTGTTCGAAACCGGCTTATAGACCGTGTCGGTGATCATGCGGCGATCGTGTTGTTCGGGAGTGTCGCTCGCGGCGACGCCGACCGGGCAAGTGATATCGACGTATTCGTGGTCGTTGACGATGGCCGAATGGCGGCGCAACGAGCGGCTCACGACATTGAGGAACAGATCACGTCGGAGCGGTTCGATGGAGATCGATTCGAGCCGCATATCGTGGTTGAGACGCACGACTCAGCAGTAACGCACGACCGAATCCGTAACGTATTCGTGGAAGGGATCACGCTTCATGACGCCCCAGTTCTCGACGCGGTGAAACAGGAGGTGCTCGCGGATGGGACTTGACGACGTCGTTGACGCTGTCGAGCCGTCGAGTCGTTGTTAGCCGACGAGGAAGCAGGCCCCGTTCAAGACTCGTTGTCGTGGCAGCAAACGGATGCTGACGTACAACTGGGGAAAGCGTGTGCGATGCTCGGAACGTGCCGTCAGTTACGCAGCGGAACGGTTGACATCCTCCTCCGCCTGAAGACGGAGGAATCCCGAGTCAAGCGAATCGAAGATTCGCGTACATCGCGAACCTCCGGTTCGCTCAGCGTTGGGATATTAAGGTTTGCAGACTCCCCGTTCTCTCGGTGTGAACCGTCCCCTCTCGCGGTCGAACAGGAAGACTCCAGGCTGTGCCAACCAGCCGTTACTCATATCCCCCAATGGGGGGACTCTGAGTTATCTTTCTGCGAATGTTTACCGCACCGTTCATGTCTGCGTTCATCGTTGTTTCGCACGACGAACAGACGTACAACCCACGCTCCACGCGATTGCTGTCACGAATCTGCCCGCAACACGAACACGTCTTCGACGTGTTTTCCTCGTCTACACGGTCAACGAGGATGCCGTGTTCCTCGGCCTTGTATTCGAGCAGATTCGTGAAACGGTCGAACTCGCATCCATGCAATTTCTTGTTCCCAGACTGGCCCCAGTTCCGCGAGTCCGCGTCGGGACCGAATGACGAACTGTATTGCCAACTGCCGGAGCGCTCGTCGGTTGTAGCGAGAGATTCCGCTCACCGACAGTGGGAGTATCGAACAAATGTGATCGGAAACGGCGCGCTCGAGGACCTACAGCTCGTTGAGCTTCCGCAGCAGCTGGCCGCGGTACTCCTCGTCGCTGGTGACGCCCTTCAGCTCGAGGACGTTTCGCTCGAGCTTGTCGAGCGCGACCCGGAAGGCGTTCTCGGCGCCGTACCCCTCGCCGGTGCCGGCGACCTGGCTCTTGTTGGTTCGCAGGCGGATCTGACACTGCACGAGCGGGGTCCCGCGGAGTTTCTCCTTGTGTTCGGTGAACCGAACGTGGGCGTGCATCACCTGCATGTCGGCGTACTTGTCGGAGACGTCCTGGATGCTCTCGGTGATCCCCTCGCGGGTGATCGTATCGAGCATCGAGATGTTCGTGATCTGGACGTCCATGTGCTCCTCCTCGGTGAACGTGAGCGCGCGCAGCACGTCGGTCTTGGTGATGACGCCGATGACGACGCGGTCGTCGTCCTCGGGGGTGACCATCAGGCCCGCGTAGTCGTCGTCGAGCATGGTCTCGACGGCCTCCTTCGCGGTTTTACCGAGGGAGGTCGTCCGCACGGGGCTGTTCATGATGTCGTAGATCGGCACGTCGAGCATCCGGTCGGTGTCGCCGACGCGGTCGCCGACCGTCGTCTTGTTGTTCTCCCGGATGACGAAATCGGCGATATCGTGGGTCGTGACGACGCCCGTGAGGAAGCCGCTCTCGTTCAGAATAGGAAGCCGCGAGACGCCGTGTTCCCGCAGGTGGTTGATTGCCTTTCCGATCCCGTCTTGCTCCTGGAGCGTCACGGGGTCGGAGGTGTAGATATCCTCCACGGTCAGCGCGTCGAGGTTCTCGAGGACCGCCTCCAGAATGGCGTCGTCCGTGATGACGCCCCACAGCTCCTCGTTCTCGAAGACGGGCGCGACCTTCGAGTTGCTCTCGATGAGCATCCGGGCGGTCTCCCGGACGTCCTCCTGGCGGTCGATCTTCGGTGCCGGCGAGTTGCGGCTCGGTTTGATCAGCGCCGCGACCTTCGCGTCGTCCTCGACGTGGGACTGGAGGACCTCGCGCTCGCTGAGGACGCCCTCGTACTCCCCGTCGTTAGTGACGATGATCCCCTTCGGGTTGCCGTCCTCGAACGTCGAACGGACCTTGCCCATCCGCGTACCAACGTCGACTTCGATAAACTCCTTCGTCGCGATATCAGCGATATTCATCGTTCGGGTCGTCCTACTCACGCCGGCGTATTTAACGTACTGCACGGTGCTGCCGGCTGGGATCATGGTCACTACTTTTTGATACGGGGGCCGTAGACGGCGTATGGTACCCGATATCAGCGTTTTCGGACGGTACACGTATCTCGCGACCGAGCTGTTCTGGGGCGCGATCGCGTTCCTCCTGCTCCGGCGGGCGAACGCGCTCCGGCGGGCGGGCGCGACGATCCTCGCGCTGTACCCCGTCGCCTACGTCTGGGACCGCTACACCCTCGCCGTCGGCGTCTTCGACATCAAGCTTCGGACCGGGATCGACGTCGCCGGCATCCCGCTCGAGGAACACCTCTTCATGGCGGTCGTCCCGGGGCTCGTGATCGCCTTCCACGAGACGCTGTTCGGCTCGGAGTAGGGTCGCCCTACGGGGTGTGTGCAACCGCGAAGCTCTTGGTTCCCTACCACTTGGAGTGGAACGATGGGAGATCGCCGTTCCGCGAGTTCGACCGCGGAGCACGGAGAAACCGATCGAGGGTTGCTGCGCGGACTGATCAGGTTCGCCGTCGTCGCGGCGCTGCTCGGTGCGATCGTGCTGGCCGGCGCCGCCTACGGGCCGGCGCTCGTCGACGACCTCGAGGAGTTCGACGACGTCGACGAGATCGAGGTCGGGACCCAGCCCTCGCCAAGTTCGGAGCCGCCGCCGACGGGCGAGCGCGACCCCGAGACGACGGACCCGAACGATCCGAACGAGTCGAGCTACGAGACCGACGTCGAGCGGATCGCCTCGGACGACGTCGAGGACTTCGTCCACGCCGAGGTCAACGACCGGCGGGCCGAACACGATCTCGAGCCGATCGAGTGGGACGGCACCGTCGCCTCGGTCTCGCGGGCCCACAGCGGGGATATGGCCGAGCGGGAGTACTTCTCGCACACGAACCCCGACGGCGAGCAGCCCTATGATCGGTTCAGCGACGTCGAGGACTACTGCCAGGGGTACGGCGAGAATATCGCGATGACCTGGGTCGACAGACCGGTCGAACAGTCGGGCGGCGACGGTACCGTCGAACACCGGACCGCGGAGGGACTCGCCGAGGGACTGGTCAACCAGTGGATGAACTCAACCGACCACCGCGAGGCGATCTTGGAGGAGAACGTCTCCTACGGCTGGGACCGCGGCGGCGTCGGCGTCTACGTCGCCGACGACGGCCAGGTGTTCGCGACCCACAACTTCTGTCACGAGTGGTAACACCCGCGGCAGGTCCCACACTCTTGGCACAGCCGTCCGTAGGACAGGTATGGATACGACGCGGCTCTCGACGGTCCTGCTCTCGATCTATCGCACCGCACAGGATCGAGAGATCACCTTTCTCGCGGCCGGCTTCGCCTACTACGCGTTCGTCTCGCTGATTCCGATGGTGCTGCTCGCCCTCGTCGTCGGCTCGCTGTTCGGCGGCGAGGACGCCGCCGAGCGGCTGGTGGTGGTCACCGGTGACCTCCTCCCGCCGGCCGGCGAGGACCTTGTCGCGGAGGCGCTGGCAACCGAATCGGGGCGCAGCCAGGCGACGGTCGTCGCGCTCGCGATCGCCTCCTGGGGCGCCCTCAAGGTCTTTCGCGGCCTCAGCCGGGCGTTCGACATGGTCTACGACGAGGTCGCCGACGACACGTTCCTCGACGAGGTGCGGGACGGGTTCACGGTGATCCTGGCCGGGACCGGGGCGATCGTGCTGATGCTCGTCATCGGGGCGATGCTGGGGATCGCCGCGGACGTGATCCCGCTGGCCGGCCTCGCGAGCTGGATCACGCTGGTGGTCGGGCTGTTTCTCGTCTTCCTGCCGATCTACTACGTCCTGCCCCCGATCTCGGTTACGGTTCGGGAGATCCTGCCCGGGACGGTCGTCGCCGCCATCGGCTGGACGATCCTGCAGGTCGGGTTCCAGCTCTACGCCGCCAACGCCGCCCAGTACGCGGCCTACGGCGCGGTCGGCGCGGTCATCCTCTTCGTCACCTGGCTCTACTTCGCCGGGATCCTGATCCTCCTCGGGGCGGTGGTGAACGTCGTCCTCTCGAGTCCGGACCTGGCCGAGGAAGGGAAGGTACCGGATCCACTCTGAAGGCGGATCAGCCCGAGTCCGCCGGACAAAGGCGAAACGTTCTCGAGGACGCGTGTTACCCGACCAGCGTGATGAGCACGAACAGGGTGGCGACGGAGGCGACCGTTGTCACGAAGACGTTCAGCGAGGCGAACTCGGCGTCGCCGCCGAGTTCGTTCGCGTAGACGTACGTCGACACCGCGGTCGGCATCCCGAGCATCACGACGCCCGCGGTGAAGGTGGCGCCGTCGACGGCGAGCAGCGAGAACACCGCCCACGCGAGCAGCGGCATACAGCACAGCTTCAGCGCGACGACCGAGCCGACCGCCTCGAGGTCGACGGCGCCGGTGTCAATCTGCAGGGCGGCCCCGACACACAGCAGCGCCAGCGGGAGCGCGAGCGAGCCGAGGGCGTCGAGGCTGACGACGACACCCCCCGGAAACGTTACGCCGACCGAACCCACAGCGAGGCCGGCGACCAGCGCGAGCAACACGGGGTTCGTCGCGAGGGTCCGGAGTTCGCGACCGATCGCAGCCTCGGCCGCCCCGAACGCGCTCAACACGACGATCGTCAGCGGAAGCTGGACGAGGGTGACGAATCCCAAAATTACGCTCGCGATAGCGGTGACCTGGGCGTCGAACGTCGCGGCGACGAGCGGGACGCCGAGGTAGCCGAGGTTCGAGTGGTACGACTGGATGATCGCGACGCTTTGCCGGTCGGTCGAGAGGCGGTTCCGGGAGGCGACCCAGGCGATGGCACCGGTCGCGAAGAGCACGACGAGCGAGCCCACGAACAGCTCCGCCGAGAGCAGATCGCCGATCGACTGGTCGTAGGTCGCGACGAACACCAGCGCCGGGAGGGCGACGTAGTAGGCGGTCGCGTTGAGGCGGGCGGTTCTGGTGGCGTTCAACGTGCCCGAGGACCGAAGTCCGGTCCCGACCAGCAACACCGCGAGCATCGCCAGCAGCCGACCGAGAACCTCCATACGCGCTCGAGTCGATCCCGACTTTTCTACCGTTCGGTCCCGGTTCGGGTCGGTCCGTCGTACGGTCCGTTGTCGTTCGGTACCGGTGATCGCTGTCCCCGCCCGACCGATCACCGGGAAACCGCTCCACCGATCCGTATCAGCTCGTTCGGAGGAACTGGTCCTCGTACGCCGGCTCGTCCGCCCGGAGGTGACACAGTGCGAGCGACCGCGGCGGCAGGGCCGCGAACCGCTCGGCGACCGTCGAGAGTTCGGCGTCCCAGCCGATCTCGTCCTCCCGGACCGCGAGCGTCACCAGCAGGTCCGCGGGATCGGCGCGTGCCTCGAGGGTCGATCCAAGCTCGTCCCACGAGCCGACCGACCGGAACTCGGCGAGGACGTCGATCTCGACGAGATCGAACAGGGTCCGGTAGTGGTCGACGTTCCGCTCGAAGACGTAGACCGTGATCGGGAGCTCGAGCTGCGCCGCCAGCTGTTTGACGTTGTAGACGGCCTCGTAGAACCCCTCGTGGTGGTCGATATGCTGGGGTAGAACCAGCCGAAGCCGAGCGAGTTCCGAGGGCGGGTGGGAGAGCCGAAACTGATACACCGGGAGCGGCGTCCGCGCGACAGCTTTCTCGCCCGCCCCTCGGTCGGTCGTCCCGTCGGCCTCGAGGTCCCACTCGGTCACCAGCAGATCGGTGTTCGACTCCGGCGCGGCTCGCACGACCGCGGCGGTGACGTCGTCGGTCTCGACGGTTTCGGTCAGGATCGCGGTGTTCGTCGCGATACCGCGCTCGGCGATCCGGTCATCGATCGGCGGTCGGTCGCGGTCGTCGTCGGTCTCGCCGTCGATCGACAGGAGGCGGAGTGGCTCGTCCCCGTACCGGTGTTTGAGCGCGCACGCAACGGTCGCGAGCCGGAGGGTGTGTTCGTCGCCAGCAGCCACGGGAAGGAGTATCTGCGGATCGATCGTCCGGCGGTCGCTCTCGTCGGCCCGGTCGAGGAAGGGGAGCCGGGCCGAGCCGCTGTCGGCATCGGAGGCGGTCGACGATTCCGCCGCTGCCCCGTTCTCGCGGCCGCGCCGTCGGGACAGCAGCCAGTAGCCGGAGAGAGAAGCGAGGACGACTCCGGCCGTGACGACTCCGACGACGGTGGACGGTGCTGTCTCTATCATCCGTTTCGATCCGAGAGGCGACGGGCAAGGTCGCCCGTCCCGGAGCGTGTCTCACTCGAGACTGGACCCTCGCGGCGAATAAGCGTATCTACTTAGGACTCGAGCAGGCGCTGGAACCGTCGCTGGTGTGCGAACGCCGCGAGGACGCCGAACCCGAGTACACCGAGCTGGAGGGGCTCGATCCGAACGACGACCGTCGTGATCCCGAGCGAGAGCGGCGGCGTGGTGAGCGTCCAGTCGGGAACCCAGGCCGCCCAGAGCAGGAGTCCCGCGCCGAGGGCCAGCAGGAGGCCCGGAACGACCGCGGCCAGTCGATCGGCGTCGGCCGACCGGGACCGACACGCCGCCTGCTCGAGGGCGAACTGCGCGGAGAGGGCCGCGCCCAGAAGCCCCGTCGCGACGATCGGTCCCGGCGGCGAGTCGACGGCTTCGGCGAGCAACAGCCAGCAGATCCAGGCGGCGGCGACCGCGAGCGAGAGCCCTACCCACCGCGGCCCGCGGCGAAGTCGCCGGCCCTCGACGACCGCGGCGACGATCCGGGTTCGCAGCAGCGCTCCGCCGACCAGGACGGCGGCCCCCAGCAGCGCCGTCGTCGTCGTCCGCGAGCCGACCGCGAGGACGAACCAGACGCCGACCGAGACGGTCTCGACCGCACCTGCCGAGAGGGCGGCGGTCGCGCCGAGGACGTGCTGGCGTCTCGTCCGCCCGAGGACGCCTGGCTGTCGGAGCACGCTCATACCCCTTCGTTCGGGGCCATCCGTTTCGTTATGCGATCGTTATGTTCGGTTTCGACGGACTTCGTCCGCCCCCACACACCGGGCCGAAGATGTTCGCGAACCTCCGAAACCCCCGGCGAATTCTTCCCCTTGTGGTCAGTTACTCACCGACACGATAGGTCGGTTCGTTGGATAAACCTATGTATCGCGATGTAGTTGACCGGTGTATGGAAGAGACCGAATCTGATAGGACGCTGTCGGAACTCGTCGTCAAGGAACTGGTCGAGCAGGGACTCGACTCCTCGATGCGAGACTCGATCCTCGAGGCCGTCGAGGAGTCCGAGGGCGACACCGGCGGCTCGCGCAACCTGCCGATCGCGGGTGCGCTGGTCGGCGTCGGCGCCGCGATCGGCTACCTCGCGGGCCGGGAGTCGACCGACTTCGAGGACGTCTCCCTCGACGACGTCGAGGAACCCGAGATCATCGACGACGTAACCGGCGGCGACGAGGACGAGGACGCCGAGAGCGAGTCGGCGGAAGCCGACTCCGAATCGGTCGAGGCCGAAGCCGAAACCGACGCCGAGGCCGAGGACGGCGGCTCGTCGGGCGTGCTCGGTCGGCTGCTGCTGGCGGCCGGCCTGCTCGTCGGCCTCGCCGTCCTGCGCCGTCGCTTCGGCGGCGAGGCCGACGAGGAGTGGGAGCCGATCGAGGAGTTCGAGCCGGCGACCGAGATCGACGCCGACGAGGACGACGACCTCGAGGGCGTCGACGAGGACGAGGAGCTCGAGGCCGAGACCGGCGACGACTCCGAGGAGTAACGCCGACGCCGCTTCTTCGCAGTTCTCCGTTTTTCCGCGAGATGCGCCGCCGGCTCCGACGAAGGAGCTAAGGGGGCGACGCCGACACACTCCACTCGATGGAGACGACTCACCGCGTCGTCGTCGGCGACGCTCGCGAGCTCTCGGCAGTCGACGACGACTCCGTCGAACTCGTCGTCACCTCTCCGCCGTACCCGATGATCGAGATGTGGGACGACCTGTTCGCGGAACTCGACCCCGCCGTCGACGACGCCCTCGAGTCCGGCGACGGGCGAGCGGCGTTCGACGCGATGCACGCCCAGCTCGAGCCCGTCTGGGACGAACTCGAGCGCGTCCTCGTCGACGGCGGCATCGCCTGTATCAACGTCGGGGACGCGACCCGCACGGTCGACGGCAGTTTCCGCGTCTACCCCAACCACGCCCGCGTGCTCGAGGCGTTCGAGTCCCGCGGGTTCGACCCGCTGCCGGACGTGCTCTGGCGCAAGCCGGCCAACAGCGCGGCCAAGTTCATGGGTAGCGGGATGATTCCGCCCAACGCCTACGTCACCCTCGAACACGAGTACGTGCTGGTCTTCCGCAAGGGCGGCGACAGCCGTTCGTTCGAGCCCGGCGCCGACCGACGCTACGAGGCCGCCTACTTCTGGGAGGAGCGCAACCGCTGGTTTACCGACATCTGGACCGAGGTCCGCGGCGAGCTCCAGGCTCTCGAGGACGGCCACGAGGAGCTCCGGGAGCGCTCCGCGGCCTACCCCCTCGAGATCCCCTACCGGCTGATCTGTATGTACTCGACCTACGGCGACACCGTCCTCGATCCGTTCTGGGGGACCGGAACGACCTCGCTGGCGGCGCTGTGTGCCGGCCGGAGCTCGATCGGTTACGAACTCGAGGACGCCTTCCGGGAGGTCTTCGCGGACCGGATCGAGGCCGCGCCGGAGCTGTCGCGGACGATCGGGCGGCGACGGCTCGAGCGCCACCGCGAGTTCGTCGAGCGGCGTCGGGCCGAGGGCGAGGAGCCGTCCTACGACGCCGTCCACTACGAGACGCCCGTGATGACGAAGATGGAACGGGAGATCCGCTTCCGGGAGGTCAGCGGGATCGAACCCCTCGAGTCGGCCGACGGCTACCGGGCCGCCCACGAGCCGCTCGTGATCGAGTAGCTACGCGTCGGGCGAGATCCGCGGGGCGTCCCCGAGGTGCTTTCAGGTGGAGGGGCGGCGGTCTTGTCCCTGCGTGGCGAAACTCGAGCTATGAGCCGTCACGTTCTCGTCGCGATCGACGACTCCGAGGCCTCGAGAGCGGCCTTCGAGTACGCCCTCGAGGAGTATCCGAACGCGACGATCACCGCGCTCCACGTCTTCGACTCGACCCATCCCCACGTTTACGCCGACGCCACCGGCGGCTCGGCCGACCGGTACGAGGAGTACGAGCGGGCCAACCGCGAACGCGGCAGCGAGTTGCTCGCGGACGCGACGGAGTGTGCGGCCGAGCGGGGCCAAGGGGTGCGGACCGCCCTCGAGGACGGAAGACCGACGTCGGCGATCCTCGAGTACGCCGCCGACCGCGACGTCGATCACCTCGTCCTCGGCTCCCACGACCGCTCGGTCTCGAGTCGCGTCTCCTTCGGAACCGTCTGCCAGCGCGTCGCGAAACGCGCGTCCGTTCCCGTAACGGTCGTCTAACATCGCGGAGCGAGTCGCCGCCGATCCCGCCAGGATTTTTATCACAGTCCTCCTCTCCATGCGTATGGACGACACGGTGGATCCGGACCGATTCGACTCGAGACGCTCGACGGCCTACGCCAACCGCGGGATGGTCGCGACCAGCCAGCCCCTCGCGGCGGAGGCCGGCGTATCGATCCTGCGGGAGGGGGGCAACGCCTTCGACGCCGCGGTCGCGACCGCGGCCGCGCTCAACGTCGTCGAGCCGACCTCGACGGGGCTGGGCGGCGACGTCTTCGCGCTGTACCGCACGGCCGACGGCGAGGTCGGCGCGATGCGCTCCTGTGGCCCCGCGCCCGCCGACGCGACGATCGAGAACGTGCGAGGCGCCCTCGAGGAGGCCGACGATATCTCGGGGTACTACCCCGAGTCGCGAGGGTACGCCGTCGACGGCGATTCCGATGGAGCGGACCTCGAGATGCCGTTTCTTGGCCCCCACGCCGTGACGGTTCCCGGGACGGCCCGGGGCTGGGAGGCTACCGTCGAGGAACTCGGAACGCTGTCGCTCGCGGAGGCGCTCGAGCCCGCGATCGGCTACGCGACCGAGGGCTACCCGGTCTCGCCGATCATCGCCGGCCACTGGGCGGGCGCCGAGGAGCTCTTCACCGACGAGCACGCTCGCGAGGCGTTCCTCTTCGACGGCGAGGCGCCCGACGTCGGGCAGACGGTTACGCTGCCGCGGCTGGGCGACTCCTTGCAGCAGATCGCCGACGAGGGTGCGGACGCCTTCTACGAGGGCGAAATCGCCGACGCGATCGTCGAGGAGATCCAGTCGGCGGGCGGCTTTATGACCCGCGAGGATCTCGCCGAGTTCTCGCCCGAGTTCGTCGAGCCCGTCAGCACGACCTACAACGGGGTCGAGGTGTACGAACTCCCGCCGAACAACCAGGGGCTGGTCGCGCTCGAGGCGCTCAACATCGCCGAGGAGATCGGCGCGGGCGAGCACGACTACGATTCCCCCGAGCGCGTCCACGCCTTCGCGGAGGCGATGAAGCTCGCATTCGTCGACGGCCACCACTATATCACGGACCCCGAGTTCGAGGAGGCCCCGCCGCTGGCCGCCAAGGAGTACGCCCGCGAGCGGGCCGCGGCGATCGGCGACGCGCCGATCCAGGATCCCGAAGTCGGCGTGCCGACGAAGGCGGCCGAGGACGCAGACACCGTCCTGCTCACCGTCGGCGACGAGGAGGGGAACCTCGTCTCCTACATCAACTCCCGCTTCGCTGGCTTCGGCAGCGGGCTGGTCGCGGGCGACACCGGGATCGCCCTCCAGAACCGCGGGGCATCGTTCTCGCTGGATCCCGACCATCCCAACAGCCTCGAGCCTGGCAAGCGCCCGTTCCACACGCTGGTTCCGGCGATCGCCAAACTCGACGAGGACGACTGGCTCGCCTTCGGCGTCATGGGCGGCTACATGCAGCCCCAGGGCCACGTCCAGGTGCTTTCGAATCTCGTCGACTACGGGATGGACCTCCAGGAGGCCCTCGACCGGCCGCGCTGGCGCTACCGCGAGGACGGCAGTCTGGGGATCGAGGAGCGACTGCCTAACGCCGCAAAGCTCGCCCGCAAGGGCCACGACGTCGGCGTCCTCCCGCCCGTGATGTTCGGCGGCGCACAGGCCGTCCGTCGCCGGGGCGAGACGCTCTCGGGTGCGACCGAGCCGCGAAAGGACGGCACGCCGATCGGCTACTGATACGGATTGCTGTACCGATTTACCGGCGCAACCGCCACCCGTGCGGCGGTTGCGCCGGTAATGACTTACAGTAAACCGTATGACCCGTCTCCGCCCGCTCCGCGAACGATCCCGCCGCCCTCTCTCGGTTGAACCGTCGCGACGTTTTTACCCGCACCGACCCCAGCGAGAGTATGGATTCCGGACTCGAGGTCGCCGGGGCGAGACCGGTTCGCGTGCTCGTCGTCGGCACCGACCCCTGGCTCGAGACCGTGGCGACCGTCCTCGAGGATCGGGACGGGTTTCGGACGATAACCGGGAGCGGATCCGCGGTCGCGTCCGAGCGGGCCGACGCCGTCGACTGCGTTCTGACGAACGATCGCGCCGCCGTCCGGGAGAGCGACGGCCGACACCCCGTCGTCTACGTCGCCGACGACCTCCTCGAGGCCGACGTCGAGGGGCTGCTCGCTGACGGCGCGACCGACGTCGTCGACGCGCGAACGAGCGAGCGGCCGGCCCTGCTCGAGCGACGGCTCCGACTGGCGACCGCGGACTCGCCGGACCAGGTGCCGATCGACGACGAGGAGGCGTGGCACCGATCGTTGCTCGAGTGCTCGTCCGATCTGGTGCTCGTCTTCGACCGATCGGGCCGGCTCGCGTACGCTAGCCCCGGACTCGAACGCGTCTCCGGACTCGAGGCGTCCGAGTTCGGGAGCGACCGACTGTTCGAGGGGATCCACCCCGAGGACAGGGCGACCGTCGCCGACTCCCTCGACGCGGCCCGGACCGATCCGCCGGGAGAGACGCGAACCGTCACTTACCGCTATCGCGCCGAGGACGGCTGGCGCGTTCACGAGGCAGTCCTCACGAACCTCCTCGAGGATCCCGCCGTCGGCGGCGTGGTGGCGTCGATACGGGACGTAAGCCGATCTCACCGCGTCGAACGGGAGCTGTCCGAATCGTTCGAACGGGTCAGCGACGCCTTCTACGCGCTCGATACGGACTGGCGATTCACCTACGTCAACGGTCGGGCCGAGGAGCTGCTGGGTCGACCGCGATCGGAGCTGCTGGGCGCCGACGTCCGGGAGCTGTTCCCCCACGGATTCCGCTCGGAGCTGTTCGATCGGTTCGCCGACGCGATGGAGCGCCAGGAGCAGGTGTCGTGGGAACGGTACTCCGAGTCGCTCGAGATCTGGATGGAGATCCACGCCTACCCCTCCGAAACCGGGCTCTCGGTATACTTCCGGGATATCACCGACCGCATCGAGCGGGAGCAGGAACTGGCCGAGCGGACCGAACGGCTGCGAATGGTCGTCGAGAACGCGCCGGTCATTCACTACGTCATCGACGCCGAGGGGACGGTCACGCTCTCGGAAGGGCGAGGCCTCGAGAACATCGGGTTCGAGGCGACCGACGCCGTCGGCGAGTCGTTCTTCGACCTTTTCGAGGCGTACCCCGCGATCCGCGCCGACGCGCGCGCGGCCCTCGAGGGCGAGTCCGTCCACGGCCAGCGTCGGATCCTCGATCGGGTCTTCGAGTCGTGGTACCGGCCGGTCGTCGAGGATGGCGAGGTCACGCGGGTGATCGGTGTCGCGATCGACGTGACCGAACGCGTTCAGTATCAGGAGGCGCTGAGCGCCCTCCACGAGGCGACCAGCCACCTGCTTACGGTCGACTCGAAGGACGACGCCTGCGAGTACATCGTCGCCGTCGCCGACGACGTGCTCGATCTCGACAGCATCGTCTTCCGGTTCGACGAGCAACGCAACGAGCTCGCGCCGGCCGCGTACTCGAGCGACCTCGAGCGAGCGATCGGTACGCCACCGCGCTTCCAGCCCGGCGATGGGATCACGTGGGAGACGTTCGTTACGGGTACCCCGTCGGTCTTCGAGGACGTCCGGGAGTCGGATCTGGTCTACGACGCGTCGACGAACGTCAGGAGCGGCCTCTACATCCCCCTCGGCGAGCACGGCGTCTTCGCCGCGGTGTCGACCGCTCCCGATCAGTACGACGAGAACACCGTCGAGCTGGTGAAGCTGTTTGCGACGACGGCGAAGGCGGCGCTCGACCGGATCGGTCGCACCCGTCGGCTCCACGACAGCGAACGGGAGCTAAAGCGTCAGAACCGTCACCTCGAGCGGGTGAACGCCTCGAAACAGATCCGGCAGGATATCGAGGAACACCTGCTGCGGGCCGACTCGCGCGAGGCCATCGAGCGGGGCGTCTGTACCAGACTCGCCGAAACCGAGAGCTGCTCGTTCGCCTGGATCGGGGAGCCGGATCCGAGCGGTAGCCGGATCCGACCGCGGAGCCACGCCGGGCTCGAGCGGGGCTACCTCGAGGCGGTCACGGCGACCGCCGTCGACGACTCCGCCGCGGAGCCGGCCGGCCGAGCGGCTCGAACCCACCGTCCGGTCGCCGTCGACAACATCGCCGACAGCGTGGGCGACGGGACGTGGCGAACCGACGCGCTCTCGAGGAGCTTTCAGTCGGTGCTTTCGGTGCCGCTCGTCTACGACGGGCACCTCTACGGCGTGCTCTCGGCGTACGGCGACGACCCGAACGCCTTCGACGATCCGTTCGAGTCGATGCTCACGGATCTCGGCGAGACCATCGGGTACACGATCGACGCCGTCAAGCGAAAGAACGCGCTGCTCGAGGACGGCGTCACCGAGATCGAACTCGAACTAGGGTCGGAGTCGCCGCTGTGTCGGTTCGCCGACCGACTCGATCGCCGGCTCGCCTTCGAGGGGGCGACGCTGCAGGACGACGACACCGCGCTCGCGTTCGTCTCCCTCGAGCCCCCGGTCGACGGCGACGGCATCGACGCGACCGTCGACGGGATCGCCGATCCCACCGTACTCGCGTCGTCCGATCGGGGAACCCTCGTCCAGCTCCGGGTAACGGGGCCGTTTCTCGGTCGGATCGTCGCCGACCACGGCGCCACGCTGCGGGAACTCGTCAGCGACGACTCGGACCACCGGGCGGTCGTCGACCTCCCGACGGGTCTCGAGCTTCGAACGGTACTGGCCGATATCAACCGTCGCGGCCTCTCGGCGTCGATGGTCGCCCGCCGGGAGCGGTCGTCCGGAGACGGCGCGTCGCTCGGGGGACCGGCACGGAAGGCGATACTCGACCAGCTCACCCCTCGACAGCAGGAGGTCGTCCGAACGGCGTACCACAGCGGCTTCTTCGAGTGGCCCCGACGGACGACGGGCGAGGCCGTCGCCGACTCGCTTTCGATCTCGCCGCCGGCGTTTCACAAGCACGTCCGATCCGTCGAGCGAAAGCTCCTCGCGACGCTGTTCGAGGGTGCGACGATCGGTGGTTAATCAGTTAACCCCCTCGATCGCCCGGCGTTACACGGTTAACGAGCAGACTCTTTGCTCCCAGTCGAGAAGAGTCGCCGACGACTCACAGTGGGGTACCATGACTGAAACGACACCGCAACCGCTCTCCGCATCGACGAACGACTGTTACGTCGTCCAGTACGACCGACTCGACACCAACCCGCTCAGCGTCACGATCGCGGAGGCGGTCGCGACCTACCGCGGGACCGACGCGATCGACCTCGAACCGCTGCACTACGCCGTCAACGCCGACGCGCTCGAGCGACTGTTCGAGCCGCGAGCCGACGGCCTCCGAACCGGCGGCTCGGTAACCTTCGAGTACAGCGACTGTTTGATCACCGTTACGGCCGACGGCGAGATCCGCGTTACGACGGCGTAGGCACACAGTTCCTGGCTCCTCGGGTACGGACGGCACCGCGTACTATGGTGTATAAACACATTATATTGTAATTATTCGGCCCCCGGAAGAGATATACGTGCTCGATCGGAAGGGCCGATACCATGTCAGAACACACCACCCAGACCATGAAAGACGTCAACCACACGCCGCCCGCCGGCGAGTCCGTGACGAACGTCTGGAGCCGCGGCCGAGACGACGAGTAGCCGGTTCCTTCTCGCGGTCGCCCTCAGCCATCTCGAGTGGCGACACCCTCGAGTTGTCCTCTCGAGCGGAGCGAGCGCTCTCCCGAGGGGTTCGGAAGTAAACAGGAGGGTCGGAACGAGCGTCACCTTACACGCCGTGCAGCCCCGACCAGGTGGACGGTTCCGCCGGTTCGGTATCTGCTTTGTGGTTCGGGATCGCTCGAGATAGCCTGCTCGGAACGGCGTCGTCGAACACCAGCTCGAGGCTGTCAGCGCGCTCGAGTTCGTTGGGTGGTATCTCTTTCTCCACCTAACGGCTTCTCGAGGTCGATAACGGGCGATGAACGAGTCTATCGGGTGAACCGCTTGAAAGTTCCGTGGAATTTCGGCAGTCTCCTTCGCAATCATCAGTCGGATTCGATGATGTGCTCGAGATCCTCTTCTAGAATTTCTTCTCCACAGTGTGGACAGCGATCGATCTTCCCGCGAGCAGCCTCAATAAAGCCGGAAGCAAGGATCGATGCGGGCAACGCGAACAGACCGATACCGGTAACTGCGATTACTGCACCCAGTGCTTGAC